>JAGVKY010000051.1 GCA_020050175.1 Parachlamydiales bacterium | reverse complement strand
CGTAAGAAGTCTGATTACGGGTTGATGTTGGATGAAAAGCAGAAGCTCAAGGCTTGCTATGGGATGCTAACCGAAAAGCAGCTAGTCCGTTACTTCAAACAGGCGCAGCAGCTTAAAGGCAACACCCCTCAACTTCTAGCACAGATGCTGGAGTCAAGACTTGATATCGTTGTTTACCGCCTCAAGTTTGCCCCTACCCTCTTTGCAGCACAACAGCTCGTGGCTCATGGCCATGTTCAGGTGAATGGGCGCAAAGTAGACATCCGTTCATTCCAAGTTCGTCCTGGAATGACTGTTTCGATCCGTGAAAAATCTCATGGGATCAAACAAATCGTTGATGCGTTAGAAAGTCCAAACCGAGAAGTCCCAGGCTACCTCAGCCGCGATCCAGCTAAATTTACTGGCCAGATTGCAACACTTCCATCTTTCGAAGAGATTCCTCTCCCTATCGAGATCAACCTCCTCGAAATCTGCGACTTCTTAGCTCACAATCACTAATACACAAGACTAGAAAGCGGCAACCCTCGTTGCCGCTCTTCTTTTTTCCTTCTCCCTACAAAATTTCATCGCAAAGAATTCTTTGTGCCATTTCACCTCATGCGTCGAATTTTGGTGGTCCTAGCACACACAAATGTCCTGTTATTTTTTCAAAAGGGGTTCGGGGGCGTTTTTCCAGAATAGGAGATCCTCGGCTTGGAGAAGACGGCCGAAGAGGGCGAGGAAGGAGACAAAAACTAGGCCTGTTCCGAAGATGTGGAAAAGGATAGAGCCGCTGTTGAGGGGGATGAGCTGGGTCGCTAGGTAGGCGAGAAGAGTTGCCGATCCTACTCGAAGGAGAGGAATTGCAGGAGGGAGAGAGAAGGGGAGGGCCCGCATGAGCATGAGCGCATTGACTGTGGTCGCTAGGGCTGTTGCGAAGGCGACACCCTCCACTCCCATGCCGAAGCCGAAGAGGAAGAGGGGATTCAAGATCATGTTAGCGAGAAGGGTGACAAGAGAGGCTTTTGCTGTTTTCTTGAAATTTCCAAAGGCAAAGTGGAGATTGGCAAGAATCAAAACCCAAGTCGATGGAACTAAGGCCAAAGCATAGGCACTTAAGCAATAGGCTGTTTTGTTGATGGATGTTGTCCCAAATTCCCCCCAACCGAAGAGAAGGGCAATGAGAGAAGTTGAGACAAGGAGCATGTATCCTGTCATCGGCAAAAGGAGGCCAGTGGCTCTTCGTAAGGCAGTTTCGAAAAAATGACTTGAAAGAGAGAGGTTATTCCGGGCAACAGCTCTTGCCAAAGGGGGCAAAAGAGCAGAAGAGAGGGCGATGGAAAATAGACTTAAAGGAAATTGCTCCACCCGGATAGCGTACCAGAGGTAGGCAGGTCCAGAAGCATCTGAGAAACGGGCGAAAATGGGGTCTATCGCATTGTTGATTTGTGTCGCACTTACTCCTAAAAGACCAAGTCCAACACGTGAAAGAAGAGTGCTAAATGGAAGAGGAGAGGGGGTTTTTTCCCCTTTTCTTTTTTCCATGAAGGGCAGTGTAAGGGCCCACTGAAAAAGACAGCCTACATTCAGAATCAGAGCCATAAAAGGCATCGCCTGCTCTGCTGGCCAAAACTGAAAAGAGAGAGCTCCTCCTGTCCAAAGAAAGTTAAAAACAACGGGAGCACAGGCAGGTAGAAAAAATGAGCGATTGGCTTGCAAAATGCTCGCATTCAGCCCAAATAAAGTGATGAAGAGGAGGCTGGGGAGCATCAGAAGAGTCAAAAAGGGAACTTCATCGCTTCGCCATCCCCACAACACAAAACTGGAAAGGGCAATTAGGGGAATCAAACCTTGGAGGAGTCTTTTTTGGACAAGTTCATAGAAGGCATAGGCAGAATCCTCTCCACTCTCGGTCCTAATTTTTTCAAAAATAGGGATAAAGGCTTGTTGAAGGCACCCCTCACCAAGAACTCTCCTCAGTAAGTGAGCCAACCTGTAGGAGAGCAAAAAAGCAGCGACAGAGGGATTGGTCCCAAAAGCAAAGGCCATCGCGACATCCCGCATGAGGCCGCTCATCCTACTCACTAGCGTCCCCGAAAGAAAATGGAGCGCTGATTTTAAAATGGTGGCAAAGCTGTCTTTCACTGATCCCTCTTTTGCAATCTAAATTATATTCGAGATTTAGTTATTCTGGTTACCGATGGAAACGAAAGAAACTAAAGTCTTAGCGGGTGCTCATACATCAGCAGCAGGTGGAGTCTTTAATGCTCTACTCGAAGGGCAGTCGATTGCTGCAACAACAATTCAATTTTTTACTAGCAATCAAAAGCAATGGGCTGGACGACCTCTTTCGGACGAGACTGTCGATGCATGGAAGCGGGCTAAAGATACGTCAGGTATCGAAGTGACCATGAGTCACGATTCCTACTTGATTAACTTGGGCTGTCCTGATGAAGAAAATCTTTTTAAGAGCCGCAAAGCTTTTAAAGAAGAGATAGAGAGGTGCCACGCCCTTGATGTCACTTATCTTAATTTCCATCCTGGAGCTGCCTTAAAAGAGTCTCGAGAGGCTTGTCTGGATAAAATTGTCGAAAGTTTGCTGGAACTCGAAGGGGTTGTTGCAAAAGGAAAGACAAGGCTTCTTTTAGAAATGACGGCAGGACAAGGAAGTTCTGTCGGCTGCACCTTTGAAGAGGTGGGGTACATTATTGATCGCGTAAAAGATAGGCTTCCTGTCGGGGTCTGTATCGATACTTGTCACATTTTTGTGGCAGGTTATGATATTCGTACTCCTGAAGGGTGGGAGACTACTCTCCAATCATTTGATCAGGCTATTGGACTTTCCCATCTATACGCGATGCATTTGAATGATTCAGCAAAAGGGCTCGGCTCAAGAGTCGACCGACATAGTTTTCTAGGACAAGGGATGATTGGATTGCCCTGTTTCGAAACTGTGATGCGCCATCCAAGTCTTCGCCATCTTCCAAAATATCTTGAAACACCAGGCGGTCCCCCTCAGTGGATCGAAGAATTAAAACTCCTCCGCAGTTACTACGACAAAGGACCTTCACGATGAAACTCAAAATAAGGGAGCTCAAAAAACATCCCGAAAAACACCTTGGACAAGATGTCACAGTCAACGGGT
Organism: Parachlamydiales bacterium; assembly: GCA_020050175.1. Taxonomy (GTDB): domain Bacteria; phylum Chlamydiota; class Chlamydiia; order Chlamydiales; family JAJFMK01; genus JAGVKY01. Next base: position 11,569 of record JAGVKY010000051.1, on the reverse strand, counting down.
GGGTAAGGAGTGTTAGAGATCAAAAAAGTTTTAGTTTCATCGATTTAAATGATGGGTCGACCCTTTCTGGACTTCAAGTTCTTCTAAAAGCAGATCGTCCAGGTTACAGCGAGCTCCTGCCTAAACTTCAAATCGGAGCCTCTCTAAGTGTAAAGGGTAAACTTGTTCAAAGCCCTGGAGAAAAACAAGCTATCGAAGTTGATGCAGATGAGATCAAAGTTATCGGCCTTTCTGACGCAGAAAGCTATCCTCTACAAAAGAAAAGACACTCTTTTGAATATCTGCGCACGATTGCCCATCTTAGGCCTCGCACAAATACGATTGGTGCAGTTGCCCGCATGAGCAGCAGTCTTGCCTTTGCCACCCATCATTTTTTCCAATCCAGAGGTTTTCTCAATATCCATACGCCGATCATCACGGCATCCGATTGCGAGGGGGCAGGGGAGCTTTTCCGCGTCACCACTTTAGATGTGGAAAAACCTCCTCGGACAAAAGAGGGTGAAGTTGATTTTTCCAAAGACTTTTTTGAAAAGCCTGCTTTTCTCACAGTCTCAGGGCAATTGAATGCAGAAATTTACGCCATGGCTTGTTCCGATGTTTATACGTTTGGGCCGACCTTTCGTGCTGAAAATTCGAACACGACAAGGCATCTTGCAGAATTTTGGATGATCGAACCTGAGATGGCCTTTGCTACGTTAGAAGATGACATGGAGCTTGCAGAAAGTTATTTGAGACATGTCATCCAATACGTTCTCGAACATAACGAAGAGGATATTGATTTTTTCGATAAACTGATCTCTCCTGGTTTAAAAGAGAGGCTCTTAGGGGTTGTCCATTCATCTTTTGAGCGGGTGACCTACAGCGATGCGATTATCTTATTAGAAAATGTTGATCGGAAGTGGGAGTTCCCCGTTAAGTGGGGGATCGACCTCCAAACCGAACATGAGCGGTATCTCACCGAAGAGCATTTTAAAAAGCCGGTGATTTTGATCAACTATCCCAAAGAGATCAAAGCCTTCTACATGCGCTTGAACGAAGATGGTAAGACGGTCGCTGCGATGGATGTGCTCGTTCCAGGCATCGGAGAAATCATCGGGGGAAGCCAAAGGGAAGAGCGGATGGAGGTCCTCGAGGAAAAAATCCTCAAGGCGGGTCTCCATAAAGAAGATTACTGGTGGTACCTAGAACTTAGAAAATGGGGTTCCTGCCCCCATGCTGGTTTTGGTTGCGGTTTCGAGCGTCTTGTCCGTTTTACAACCGGTATGGAAAATATCAGAGATTGTATTCCATTCCCTCGTACTCCAGGGAACGCCCTCTTTTAGATAAGGGCGGCTTTGGCTTCGAGGGCTTGTGGCGATAACAGAATATCGGCATGAGGACGATAGTTGGGACTATCTTGTGGCCCAAGATAGGTTCCACTGTACAAATTGGCTGGATGTCTGAATTGGTGAACGAGATCGCGGAGATCGATGAAATCTGGGTGTTCAGGTGCCTTGATGATTTCTGCTCCTAATATGAGGGCATATCCCATAATGCGGATTTTTTCAGGTGCAAGGCCTTTAATTCTTGCTGCAAGCTTTTCTAGTTGAGCTTGCCTTTCTGGAAGTTTTTCTAAAAAAGGTCGGCTTGAATCAAGGAACCGAATTTCATGAAAAACGGCCCAGTCTCCTGGACGAGAAAAGTCAAAATCGTCTTTGATAGTGCCAATAATATCTTTTAACTCTTCTTGACGATCGGGATATTTTGCTTTTAACTCATTTACAGCAATTTGGAGCTGTTTTAATCCCTCGACATAATGATCGATTAGAATGGGTTTATATTTTTCAAGCTCAGGGTCAGCCCTTTTGGCCCTTCTATAAACTAACAAATAAAGATGAATGGCTAGATTAGGAATCCCAAGCCAGAGAGGAAAGCAAAATTGCTGACCTATGAAGTTAAGGCCGTTATGGAGATGTTTAATCGGCTCTTGCAACGGAGGAAAGATCTTTTTCCTAAGGATCTGATCGATACCAAAATAGGAAAAGTAGCTAAGGGCAAAGAGGTCTTTCTTAAAAACAATTAGTCCAATAGCGTGAATTAAAACTGCTTGGGAAATCCCTTTAGAAAAAAACTCGATACAAAAGTCGAATTTTTTGAAGATAAACTTAACAAATTTGGGTGTTACACCTGACAGATCCAAGATATAGCGGGTCAGTAAAGACCATCCGACTAAAGCAGTTACAACTTGGATAGGCCGGGTAAGCAGGGGGTAGGGAGAAAGGAAAGGGGAGGACTTAGCGATCGTTTGGAAACAATGTAATTGGACATAGAGATAAAGATGTCCAATCTTGAACCGTCCCTGGTAGCCCGCCTCCTTGGTATTATAGGCATGCCCGGTGACCCCATAGCCGTAAAGAGCGTTTTCAGCGATTGTAAAAAAGGCATTTGCAGCCATCATTATCCTAAAAAAGAATAATATGATCTCAGATTTCTAAATTAATTTCTGTAAAATTCTATCGGGCGATGCGAGAGAGAGCTCGGCTAATTTTTTTCTTTTAATGAATTGGTCAAAAAGGAGCTCTGTTTCCTGGGAAATTTCGAGTTCAATGTTCGATCGTTCCTTTCTGCCGGTTCCATTTCTTGCAGCTTTTTGTATCTCGTCGATGTCAAAAAGGGTAACCCCAGGATTAGCTCTTAGGCGGGGATCGACGTTTTGAGGGACTCCTAAATCGATCAAAAGGCGCTTTTTCCCATCAAAAAGAAAGGTGTCTTCTGGATCAAGAAGAGTCGTAGGAGAGCTTGTTGCAAAGACGATCCCTTGAGCCTCTTGCCACGCCTTCCATGGGATGAAGGGGCAGCCTAGGCTCATTGCTAATTGATCACCCTTGGAGGCTGTTCGATTAGAGAGAGAAAAGGGGTATTTACCCCGTTTGCGAAGATGCAAGGCGATTCGATGGTTAGTCTCCGAAGCGCCGACTAAAAGGAGAGGGGTCCCTGGTTTCAAATGTTTTTCTAAAATGATTTCTACCCCAGACTCCAGGCTAGCCTCAGCCCCTCGCTTTAGATGACGATTCCGGATTTTTTTCCCCACGTGTAGAGATTTTTGAAACAAGAAGTGGAGCTCAAAAGGGAGCTGCCTGATTTCAGAGGATTCAAGATAGGCCCGTTTCACCTGTCCCTGGATTTCGGTCTCCCCCATTAGAGCGCTATCAAGCCCCGAGGTGACGCGCATCAAATGGCGCAAACAAGCTTTTCCAAAAAACGTGTAGAGAAGCTGATCAAAGGGAAGGGGACATTCTCTCTTCAAAATTTCCAAAAGATAACTATGGGTCCAAGATAGTGTAGGAGATGAAAAGTAGATTTCGATCCGATTGCAAGTCGATAAAAGGATCAACGATTGATCGCCATGGATGCTCCGATCGTGATGAAGCCGCCTATTAGCAATTTCTGCAATTGCCCCTCTCAGTGCTACAGGAGCGAGGAGATGATTGATCCCAAGCACCCCAAAACCCATCGTCCACTCCATTAGCAAAAGATGCTGTTATAGAGAGTGCACTTCTTTCATGCAAGTATCGAAACAATTTTGTAACTTTAACAGAGACCTTAATTTTGCAATCAAGGGAATTGCCGGATAAATGGGGGTCTGAGATAAGATGCACTTCCATGGCCAAGAACTACGACGAAAGCGCTGTCAAAACACTCGGTGCGCTAGAACATATCCGCCTCCGCTCAGGGATGTACATCGGGAGACTAGGGGATGGTTCCCACCCCGATGATGGGATCTACGTCCTTGTTAAAGAAATCATTGATAATAGCATTGATGAATTCATCATGGGGGTGGGCAAAGAGATCGTTGTCACCCTGGATGACTCGATTCCTCTTATTTCTGTCCGAGATTTTGGACGAGGGATTCCCCTTGGGAAATTGGTCGAATGCGTAAGTCAGATCAATACAGGTGCCAAATACAACGATGATGTCTTCCAATTTTCGGTCGGTCTTAATGGGGTAGGTTCTAAGGCTGTCAATGCCCTTTCTTCCCATTTTCTTGTCCGCTCCTACCGTGATGGAGAGATGAGAGAAGCTGTCTTCTCGCAAGGGAAACTTCTCGGAGAAAAGAAAGGAAAGACCAAAGAGCCCAATGGAACTTACGTCGAATTCACTCCTGACAAAGAGGTCTTCAAAAAATATCATTTTGAAGTGGAGCTTCTCAAAAAGAGACTCTGGTATTACGCTTACTTAAATCAGGGGCTGATCATCACCTTCAATGGTGAAAAAATTATTTCTAAAGGGGGACTTTTAGATCTTTTGACAGCGGAAGTGGGCGAAGAGGGGATCTATGAGCCCTTTCACTACCGAGGCAAACAGCTCGAATTTGCCTTTCTCCATACCCATCTTTATGGAGAAAATTATTATTCTTTTGTCAATGGACAATACACCTCTGATGGTGGTACTCACCTCTCAGCCTTCCGAGAGGGGATCCTCAAAGGGGTCAATGAGTACGCCAAAAAAAATTTTCAGGGGGTCGATCTTAGAGAAGGGATGGTTGGTACGGTCTTAGTGAAAGTAAAAGACCCCGTTTTCGAATCTCAGACTAAAAACAAATTAGGAAATACCGATGTCAGAGGTCCGATTGTCCAAGAGGTGAAAGAGGCTGTTGAAAAACTCCTCTACCAATACCCCGAAAGAGCTGCTGCACTGATTGAAAGGGTCAATTTTAACGAGTCGCTCCGAAAAGAGCTTTCTGCGGTTAAGAAAGAGGCCAAAGAGCGGCAGAAAAAAATCTCCTTTAAAATCCCCAAACTCCGCGACTGCCGCCACCATTATGAAGAGGGATCGGTCCACGGGGAAAAAACAATGATCTTTATCACCGAGGGAGATTCTGCCAGTGCATCGATTGTCTCTACTCGAGATCCTTTGACTCAGGCTGTCTTTTCATTACGTGGAAAGCCGTTGAACGTCCATGGAATGAAGCAAGACCAGCTCTATAAAAACGAAGAAATGTTCAATCTCATGATGGCCCTTGGGCTCGATGAGGGGGTTGAGTTTCTCCGTTTTAACAAGATTATCCTGGCAACAGATGCTGACGTCGATGGGATGCACATCCGTAACCTCCTTATCACTTACTTTCTGACCTACTTTGAAGGAGCTGTGCTAAGCGGCCATCTATTTATCCTTGAAACACCTCTTTTTAAAGTACGTAACAAAGAAAAAACTCTCTATTGCTACACTGAAGAGGAGAAGGATGCAGCCCTTAAAAAGCTTAAAAATCACGAAGTGACCCGTTTTAAAGGGTTGGGAGAGATCTCTCCTCAGGAATTCGGTCAATTTATCTCTAAAGATATTCGTTTAATTCCGGTCACCATTTCAAGCCTTTCAAAAGTGAAGCCGGCTCTTGAGTTTTACATGGGAAAAAATACCCCAGACCGTAAAGCTTTCATCATGAAAAATCTGATTAACGAGGATCTTTAAGATGGAAGACTTTGAGGCACTCCTAGAAGATCACTATCTTAAGTATGCTTCCTACGTCATTTTAGATAGGGCTATTCCCCGTTTGGAAGATGGGCTTAAACCTGTGCAACGGAGAATCTTGTGGACTCTCTGGACGATTGATGATGGCAAGTTGCACAAAGTAGCCAATGTTGCTGGACAAACCATGGCCCTACACCCTCATGGTGATGCGGCGATTGTTGATGCTCTGACAAACTTAGCAAATAAAGGTTTTCTTTTAGACCGTCAGGGGAATTTTGGTAATCCTTTCACCGGTGATCCTGCGGCTGCAGCTCGTTACATTGAGACACGTCTATCACCTCTTGCGAAAGAGACTCTATTTAACCCCGATCTCATGGTTTTTGCCCCTTCCTACGACGGAAGAAGAGAAGAGCCCATGCTTCTCTCGGCAAAAATTCCTCTTTTGCTCCTTCAGGGAGTCGATGGGATTGCGGTGGGGATGGCCACCCATATTTTTCCTCATAATTTTGTCGAGGTCTTGGAGGCAGAGATTGCCACTATTGAGGGGAAGAAATTTTCCCTTCTTCCTGACTTTCCAACGGGTGGCACCCTTGACCCCACCGATTACGAAGATGGAAAAGGGAAGATCAAAGTGCGGGCGCGGATCGATATCAAAGATCCAAAAACCCTCGCGATCAAAGAAATTTGTTATGGCACGACAACAGAATCATTGATCCGATCCATCGATGAAGCGGCCAAAAAGGGGCACTTTAAACTTGAGTCGATCCACGACTTTACCTCAGAAGAGGTAGAGATTGAGATTAAACTTCCGCGTGGCGTTTATGCTGAGGAAATCGTTGACGCTCTTTATCACTTTACCGAATGTCAGGTGACTTTACATGCGCAACCCATTGTCATTAAGGATGATCTTCCGCATGAAGTGACTCTGACAGAGATGGTGCAACACCATGCCGATCAGCTCGAAAGGCTCCTCAAAAGGGAGCTAGAGATCGAAGAGGGGAGATTAAAAGAAAAAATCTTTGCCAAGACTTTGGAAGCGATCTTTATTGAAGAGAAGATCTACAAAAAGCTTGAGCCTCTTAAAACAGATGAGTCGATTCACACCACTATCGAAAAATCGTTTGTTCCGTACGAAAAAGAGATTCTTCGGCTGCCAAATAAAGAAGATCGCGACAGACTTTTAAGTCTGCCTATTCGTAGAATCACTCTCCACGATCAAGAGAAAAATAGAAAAGATCGAGATGTTCTGGAAAAAGAGCTCGCTTATGTCCGCAAGAATTTAAAGGAAATGCGGAAAGTGACGGTCAATTATCTCAAAGATCTGATCAAACGCTATGGCAAGGACTATCCAAGGAAGAGTCGCGTAGGAGAAATTGTTGCCATTGACACCCGAAAAGTGGCCACTAAGTCGCTTAAGGTCGGTTTTGATAGCTCTTCTGGTTTCTTAGGCTTAACCATCCAGGGAGACAAAAAGATCGAATGTACGAATTTCGATAAAATTCTCCTTATTTTCAATGATGGCAGTTATCGGGTGATCTCCATTCCAGAAAAGCAATATGTTCTCGATGGTGGGAAAAAACTCCTTTTTGTTGGCATAGCAGATAAAAAGACCTCTTTTTGCATCGCCTGGCGCGATCCCAAGACAAAACTTGCCCTCGGTAAACGATTTATCGTTGATAAGTTTATCCTTGATAAGGAGTACCATTTGATCGACAGTGGATCGATTGATGTCATGACATCAGATCCTAATGCGACGATTGTTCTCCATTTGGTGCCAAAACCGAAGCAAAAAATGACCAAAATTGAAGTGCCGATCCATACGATTTTAGTAAAAGGTGTTGCAGCTAAAGGGATTAGACTTGCAAGCCGTCCTGTCAGCCGTATGACACTGAGCGGCGAAGAGAAGGATCTGTTCGCTTGAAGGAGCCCTACGCTATCGCCCTCTCATTAGTCGCTCGAAAATGCTACCACTCCTTGGAACTAACGAAAAAACTGAAGGAAAAGGGGCTAGAAGAAGATAAAATCGTCCCAGTCATACAAAGACTCATCCAAGATGGGTATCTTGATGACGAGTCTTGGGAGAGCCGTTTTATCGAGGGTTTTGCCCATAAAGGCAAAGGGGCCCATCTCCTAGCAGCCTCACTCCACCCTAGAGGACTCCTTTCCCTCCTTCCTAAATTGAGAAAAGTTCTCTTAACAAAAGAAGAGGAGACCCTCGAAAGGCTAGTGATTAAGCATCAAGGAATCGAAAAAAACCGCTTAATACAGCGTTTACAAAGGAAAGGGTTTAATCTCGATAGTATACTCCAAATTGTAAAACAATCATCTGATGTGTTATAATTCTATTAGGAGATTATAGATTATGTCAGTTGGATCAGTAGGGCCTAGCCCTGAAGATATTCCTCAGATTAGTCCAGCATCGAAACCTGAGGCAGACGCTAATACTAAAGTTCAGACGATGGGTGATGTAGCAGAAGCCTCTCCTGAATTTATGGACGAATTTATGATGGGTTGCGTCCAAAAAATGATCGACGATATGAAAAAAGCTGATGATCGATTGAAAGAACTCAACCGCGAAGCTAGAAATCAATAAATTTTTTCATGATCGAAAGCGATACCTTTTTTGTCGAGGCGGAAGAAATGTGGTTCCGCCTCGATTCTCTTTTATCCAAACGCTACAATTTATCTAGAACAAGTTGTCAAAAGCTCATCGAAAAGGGGCTTGTTCTTGTTAGCGGTGAACTCCCGAAAAAACGGGATAAATTAAAAGAAGGGGACGAGGTTGAAATCAAATTCCCCCTCCCAGAGTTCCCTGACTTAACTCCAGAAGCGATCCCTCTTTCCATCCTTTTTGAGGACCCCCATCTTATTGTGATTAATAAGCCTGCAGGACTCGTGGTTCACCCTGGAGCCGGCAATTGGAGAGGGACTTTAGTTAATGCCCTCCTCTATCACTGCCTGACATTACCTAAAGATAATTTAAGGCCGGGGATCGTCCACCGTCTGGATAAAGATACTTCGGGCGTTATGGTAGCGGCAAAAACTGAACAAGCTCATATCAAACTTGTCGAAAGCTTTGCCAAAAGAGAGGTGCAAAAAGAGTACCTGGCTATCGTAAAAGGTAACCCAGGTTCCAGACAAATTAATGCCCCCATTGCCCGAGACCCGCGTCACCGTCAGCGGATGGCGATTGTGGAAGAGGGCAAAGAGGCTGAAACAAGAATAGAAACTCTCCAAACAGAAAAGGGTTATTCTCTCGTCCGGGCTCACCCTCGAACAGGGAGAACCCACCAAATCCGTGTCCATTTGAAACACGTTGGAACCCCGATTGTCGGGGATGCTATCTATGGAAAAGAACCTGCCCCACGTCAGCTTCTCCATGCCCACCGCCTCTCCTTTCCCCACCCGATCACCCGCCTCCAGATCACCTTTGAAGCCCCCCTCCCCGAGGACTTAGTTAAGTTTTTTGTTGGACCAAAAACGTTGGATCTCTAAGCTGAGGTTTACCCCATTGGAGTCTTACAGGATCGCCCCATGAAAGAATTTGTCGCCTATATTGTAAAGAACCTCGTCGACCATCCAGATAAAGTCAAAATAAACGAGATTGGGGGAACACAAACCTTGATCCTTGAACTCTCTGTCGAAAAATCAGATATCGGTAAGATCATTGGTAAGAAAGGCAAAACGATCAATGCGATCCGAACGCTCTTGATGAGTGTCGCCTCACGCAACGGAATCCGCGTCAACTTGGAGATCCTCGAAGATGGCAAGCGCGTCGACAGCAACGAAGCCGCCCAGTAGAACAATCAAACTTTCTCAGTTAAATTAGAAAGATAGGTGAATCACACACCTGTCTTGCTACCCATATTTACTTCGAAAAATTAAAGCAAAAGACACCCCCTATTGGGCGCCCGAGCCTCTATTCATCTCCCTCTCCCTATTATTTGAATAATCGTGAAAAGGATTGGAAGGTGGGGTGGGTGGACATCTTGCTGATGGCGGCGGGGGTGAGGTGATCCATGGCACTGTCGAAACGGTCTGAATGGAGTGGTAATGTGCGGGCAGTCTTGGAGAGGAAAGTTGGGGCATTGAGCAGGTAAGAAAATTGGGCTCTTTCCTGCGGGTCCTGCGATTTTTTTTGAAAAATCAGTCTCCAATAAGTGTTTAATCCCGTGTTTTTTTCGCCAGTGATGTTGAAGCTTGTCGCACCCGTTCTTTCGAGAATTTTAAAAGTTAGAAGAGCATTAAAATGCTCGATGAGATCTTTTCTTTGTTCTCGAGTTAATGCAGGACGCGATGAGGGGGTAAAAAAGGCCCCTTCTTGTTGGGTTAAGGGCTCCAGAATCACTTCTTCTTTTCCTTGAAAAAGAGTTGCATAGAGAAAATCAAGAATATCAACGGCATCTTGTTTTAGTGAATCTTGTAAGTTGATGGGAATAGAGTAAGACGGGTGAGTGACAAAAGTTTTGACAAATCGGTCTTTAAAGTCATCGTACGTCATCCCCTTCTTTTCCCAACCTTCACCATCTTGATTGTAGAGAGGGCCATCGTTTGCCAAAGTGACGACAACAAGTTTTCCATCTTTCCTGGAATCAACATAATTTTCTAAAGCTCTTGTCCGCTCTTTTTCAAGGCCGAAGCCAAAGTGTTTTTCTGCTATTCGAGCAATTTTTTTACCTACCCGTTTCCAAGGAGAAAGAAGCGAAGAGGGAGCTTCATCCAAAAATCTTTTTTGGGTGTTAATACAGAGATGTCTTTCTTGAGGAGCTAAACCATCGATAAACAGGGAAAATTCATCTCCAATTTCTGGCTTATTTCGAGTTTTTGTAACCACAGGGGAACCCATTTGAAGGCAGGAGGTGTTTTTCCCAGCAAATGTGTAATTGGAATGGAGGTAAGGGAGTTGACTACCGCTTCCTAAAGGATCGAAAAGAGGGTTAAAAATGCCCTTCAGTGCTCCGAGAAAATGATTGAAAAATTGAAAAAAGTAATTGGAGCGCCAAGAGTGGTCTTTTGCAAGCGAAAGGGATTGATCTGTGACAGGAGAATAAGCTGAAATATTCGAATCCTTAAAAAGCTGAGGCATTAACATAAGAGCCAAATCTTTTTGAGTTTGATTTCTATAAAGCTCTTGGACAAGACCTTGAAGAGCTATTTTTCCTTCTGCAGAGAGTTCTTGTTGATGGTGGCAAAGATCCCTTAAGTTTCTAATAAAAGGGGTCCAGTGTTTTTCCTGAAAAGTGACATAAGATGTTTTGCCCTCAATTTTTTCCTCGCTTGCGAGCTTGAGATCATCGATTAGTTTTAAAAGTTTTCCATCTTGTGGTGAATGTAATTTGTGGAATTTTCTATTTAAAATTTTTAAAAAGGTTTCGAGAGGCTTACGGAATTTATCGATACGCCAGTCGATAGAATGGTCATTTACCGTAATTAAAGGGGGATAAAAAGGATAATTAAGATCATAAATCGCTTCGACGTCACGGGATGTCTCAACTTGTCCAGAGTAATGACTACCCCTATCTAATCTTTTAACAATGACTAAATGGGGATTTTCTCCAGTTGAAGGGGGGGCCATTTCGATCGAAAATTCTCCACCCCAAGATCTATCGCCAAACGTTTGCTGAAGTCCAGAGGTGTAAAGAAGAGGAAGAATATTCTCACCGATCCAAATCAAGCGTCTATTTGTTTCGTCAGGATCAGATGAAGGGTCTCCATAAATTTTCTGATGGATATCAATCAAAAGCTGGCAAAAAGCATCGTCGTTTGTCCATGTAGAACGTGATGCTGATTGGTTTTTGATGGGAACAAATCTTCCGGAACCATCATCAAACTTAAATTTATCAAAATTCTCAATAAAGGGTTTAGGTAATTCTAAGGCAAATTTACATCCTTTCCAGATTCTTTTGATGATATGGATTTCTTCTCCAGGCAATCCATCTGGGATATTAGTAATAATAGGAGTAAAAACAGCTTGAGCTTCTTCCATAGTGGGAGTGCTCGAAAAAGAAGCATCGACCCAATCAGAAGTTTCGGCGACGACCGTTAGATGAGTGGGAGGCCCAGATGAGCTTTGAGCTAATTCAGGCAAAAGAGGAACCTGCCCATCAGGCCTATTTTCTGG
>JAGVKY010000085.1 GCA_020050175.1 Parachlamydiales bacterium | reverse complement strand
TGATAATCCTTTTCAAGTTCTTTGAGGATTCTGGAAGGAGGAAAAAGCTTTAAAGTTTTCTTTCGAGCTGTTCCATAATTCGCCCAGCTTGATGCAAAGTAAATGCTTTTATGGATTGCAACTCGTTCAAGTAGGGCTGTCTCAACACCGAGCTACGTCTCCAGGGATCATTCAAGTCCACAGCGTCAAGAAACATAGAAAAAGAAGTCAAAAGACAAATGGTTTTAGGCCGGTTTCGTCTCGTCTAGTGCGTAAAATTTTCGTAAATTTAGACATAATTCAGCACGATTTGTCTACGAAAATAAAGCTTTCACCTGCCAGTGTTCGATTCTCTCCACCTCCATCAACTTCATGGCAAAGTCTGCTTTGCCATGATTCTTCAAGACGAAGCCAAATTGGCTTCGTCCTTTTGGCCGGGCCTCAGCCCCCGGCCTTTTTTATTAATTCCAGCGGTTTCAACAAATGCCTTGGCGGTCTCTCTTTTCGCAGGGCCTCAGCCCCCGCCCTTTTTTATGTTTCCGATACGTCATTGAGATTTAGTTTTTTGGGCATTTATTACGAAAAATGTCTTAAAACGACGGAATAGGTAAAGTATACTTTACTTAAAATCGATGTTTAAGGATTATTTGGGCTATGAAGATAGATAAAGATGAACTTATTCCAGTGCTTTCACAGTTCAATCCATGGTGGCGAAAAGAAGCTATTCCCGATCTCCCTTCATGGAAAAGGTCTCCTTTTTATGAATTGTTAGAATGGGTTGTTAATCCTCCAACTCATAGGGCTGTGATGCTGTCTGGTCCAAGGCAGGTGGGTAAAACGACTCTTGTATTACAAACAATCGATCAGCTCATCAAGGATGGCGTCCCCGCTACGAATATTCTATATGTGACCTTTGACCATCCAATTTTCAAACTGGCTGGTCTCGATGCAGTTCTAGAAGCGTGGAGAGAGTTGGAGCCAAAACTGGATGGTCCAGAATATCTTTTTTTAGATGAGGCTCAATTTATTCGTGATTTTGGAACATGGGTTAAGCATCAGATAGATTTTTTTAAATCTCGTAGGATTGTCTTTACTGGATCTGCAATGCCTCTTGCTAATTCAGGTCAAGAATCGGGTGTTGGGCGATGGCATACATTGCAAATTTCAACGCTATCCTTCTATGAATATTTGCAAATTAAGAAAATCTTAATTCCAAATATACCATCCATCTCGTCTTTAAAAGACTTGTTCAAATATTCTTCCGCAGAATTTTATCGCATTTCAGAAGCAACTCAAGTCTTAATTGGGCATTTCCATGAATATCTTGTTAGAGGAGGTTTTCCTCAAACAGCTCTTGTTGAAAGCATTCCGCATGCACAGCGACTTTTAAGGGAAGATATTATTGATAAAGTTTTAAAAAGAGATATGACAGCTCTTTTTGGAGTGCGAAGAGTTCTTGAGCTGGAGCAAACATTTATCTATTTATGCATGCATGATGGAGGAATTCAGGATCTTGCGACGTTGAGCACTAATTTAGGAATCCCCAAACCTACTGTTCAGAATTTTATTAACCTGTTGGAGGCGACACATCTGCTTTACAGGCTTCCTCCTTTTGGGTACGGAAAAGAAATCTTGCGAGCTCGTTACAAGTTGTATCTCGCCGATCCGGCCATTGCGCCTGCGATCCTAATGAAGGGAAAAACCATTCTTGAAGACTCAAAGTCATTAGGTAATGCGGTAGAAACTACTGTCTTTTCTCATTTGGCGGCCCATAGCGCAACTAACCATGCAAGATTTAGTTATTGGAAAGACAGTAAAAATAAAGAACTAGATCTTGTTGTGGAAGTGTCTGAAGAATTAATTCCTTTAGAGGTGAAATATCAATCTCAAGTTACACAACCAAAAGATGTGCAAGGTTTAATCAATTTCTGTCGTGAAAGAGTGTCTGTCAGTAATGGTTATATTTTGACAAAAGCATCTCAAGATATTGGACTTCTGGAGGATATTGATTCTTCTTCTACGCCGATCATGCGAATTCCGGCTTCTATTTTCTGTTATTGGCTCGGCGAATCAGAGATCTTGCGAAAAAGCATTCTATTTGCCGGTGATCTTCATTTGTGAGATTGATTTTCAGCGTATACTTTCGAAACAGTTTAATTTTTGAAGTGAGTTTTTAAATAGGTTCAATGCCGCATAATACGTTTATCGATAAAGAGTCTGAAAGCGTTATTTCCTGGCGCATCTTTCAGTAAGTTTTTCAGTCACATCGTAGACATCCTCGAACTTGGGGATTTGATCTGTAGTGGGTGAATCTTCAAGGGCTCCTAGCAAGGAAAGAATGTCTGCGGAAATTTGCAACTGTTCGAAATAGTTCGAGTTCATGACAAGAAGATCAGCTAAAGAGTTAATGTTTATCTCTTCTGTTGATAAATAGCGGCTATTTCCCCCTCCAATTCTGATGGTTTTGAGGTCAAATTCGCGCTCACGTAGAAAATCTATGAGATCTTGTAAGAAGGCATTAAATCTTTCCTGAAAGGCGATTTGGATCTCTTTTTCCGAAAATTCAAGTTGTTTAACCCATTCAAAAAATACTCTGCCGATTAGGGTGCCAGAACCGGGTTCTTTTCCTGTCTGTTTCCTGACAACAGAGCGTAAACGGTTAAAGTCTCCAGTCACTAGATGAAGCATGATCGTAGTTAAATCATGTTCGGATCGACTAACTGCCGCAGCGGCACCTGTGCCTAAACTAATGCATAAACAGGGGTATTCTATTTGCTGTTTCAAAAGGTTTTGAAAATAGAACACACCCTTTGCCCAAGCCACCATGTCATTTTCGATACAAACACTCTTCTCAGTTTGTTGCTCAAAACAGTGTTTTAGATTTCTAGGGAGATTAGACCTTGAGAGATTGATTTTATTCTGCCAAAGATCGCAGGAAAGCGATATCGAGATGCTACGATATGATTCTGGAGAAACTCTATTAGCAAGGCTCCCATCAACATCCGGACTCAAAAAGTTGACGATATCAGGCCCAAGCCAAGTCCCCGAATGAAATACTATAATTGGCACACTCTTTAGATCTTCAAAAGTCAGCTCAGGAGGCAAGAGAGCAGCTTTAACTCTCGAAGATCCGATTTCGACGGACAAAATCTTTTCACTTTCGTAGGCATCTATTCTGCCAACGCCAACTAGAAGAAAAATAAATGAGGAATATCCAATTAATTTTCTAAACTTTTTCATTTAACGGCTAGGAGTTTGGAGTCTGGAATAGCTCGAATCATGAATTCATCAAATAGCGGTACTGTGAAGGCCATATCTCCATGAGCCTCAATAAATATCGTTCGATACCCTGAGTCGTTAGCCATTCGTTCGATTTCATTGAGCAAAACAGTCTTACCTACTCCTCGAAGCCCAGTGAGAAGCATGCTTTTTTCAGAGCGCCTAAGCTTTACGCGTCCCAGGAGAATTCTTGCTTCTTCAAGAATGGGGTCACGACCAACCAACTCTGGAGGCGGAGAGCCTGCTCCGGGGGAAAAGGGGTTTTTTAGGGGGTCCATTTTAGACCAATTTATACCCATTTATACGCTTTTTATGGTATAAATAGGTATAAATTAGGATGATCAACCCTTAAAAAAAAGTCTCATCGGAGTTTTGGGTTTAGCGTAAGTTTCTGAATGTGTAGCGGTTAAGGTAAGCGCGCTTGGAGGAGCTTGACGATGGGGAGGTCGGGTGCGGGCATGTCGTAGTTATATAGCTCGGCTGGGGTCACCCAGGCCATGGCAGAGTGTTCTGTGAGAGAAATCTCTCCTTCATAAGAGGGGACCTTGAAGGCACACATGTCGAATAGGGAATCTTTATGCTGAAAGGTGCTTGTGCAGAGGTATTCTCCAACTTGCGCTTGGATGCCCAGCTCTTCAAAAAGTTCTCTTTTTAGGCATTCTTCTAGCGTCTCACCAGCTTCAACCTTTCCTCCAGGGAATTCCCATTTTCCCAAGTCCACACCTTCTTTAGCTCTCTGTGCAATTAAAATCTTTCCGTTAATCTCAATAACACCTGCAGCAATGTATTTTTTCGTGGAAAAGGCTCGACTGTCCTCCATTAAAGTGCTCCCATTATGATGGTTAGAAGATTCTACTAAACCGATTGATAAAAATAAATTTATAATCAGGCAAATCCCAAGGAGTTTCTTTCCTTTAAAGGGTCGGGGGGTTCCTGAAACATCACCCCTCTTTGGGGTCTAGCCTGACCCATTTCTCCTTACTTACATCGAAGCGAGGCAGATGAAGACGCTAAGTAAAAACATGGTAAGGGCGGGCATAGACTTCTTCCATGGATCTCCTACCCTGATGTGCATAGCTAAGGCTCCCATCATTAGAATGGCTATCAAAAGAGATGAGGGAAAAACTAAGGTAGGAATCCATAGGCCAACGAGCAGTAAGAGCGCTGAGCCAACTTTGAGTGCCCCGATGAAATAGAAGAACCAGATGGGAAAGCCATAGGCTTTAAACTCCTCTTTTAAATTATTAGCATTACACCCTCTATAGGGTGTTTTTAGATGAGGACGGAGCAACCAGACGTTTAAAAGACCTAATCCAACGACTAACTGAAAAATGATTCTAAGGGTGTCCATCTTCCTACTCTTAAGGATTTCACCTTTTAGCGTTAAGCCATTTTCCCTATATTGCGCAAACTCTAAGTAATGGGGGTTACAAAGTAAGCGTCAGTTTAGCCCCAGGTTGACTTCCAGAGGTAGAGTTAGGCGGCTTTTAAGGAGATCTAGCTTTGATCCAGTTGTCCGGTAGGAGCTCGCT
>JAGVKY010000103.1 GCA_020050175.1 Parachlamydiales bacterium | reverse complement strand
CCTTAAACATGTCGATATTACCCAGATTTTTCGACATGTTTGATTGACATGTCGGGCCTATCGACATATTCTAAGGATGTGTCGAAAAAAGGCATAAATATAGACATATTATGAAATTTGATCCGAAAAACCCCTTTAATCAACTCCCATTACTTCCACCAGATTCCGAAGTGGAAACAAAGGCTGTCTTAAAAGCTTGCATTGCTGCGAGAACTTCTTTAGCTGAGTTAAAAGAACTTTGCGATTTTTTACCTAATCCTACTGTCTTAATCAATTCGATTCCCTTACTAGAAGCAAAAGCCAGCTCAGAAATCGAGAATATTGTAACCACTACAGATCGACTCTTCCGTTCTGCTTATGAGCTTACTGAACCAACAGATGCCGCTACAAAAGAGGCGATTATGTATCGGAAAGCACTTTATCAAGGCTTTCTTTCTCTACAACAACGGCCTCTAAATACAACGACGGCAATTGACATTTGTCAAATCATTTTGGGTATAGAAATCGACATCAGGAAAATACCTGGAACAGTTCTCAAAAACGATACGACCAAAGAGATTATTTATACTCCCCCTGTTGGGGAAAAACTCCTAAGAGAAAAACTATCTAATTGGGAGCAATTTTTGCATGGTTGGAGGGAAATTGATCCCCTTGTCCGTTTGGCAATCCAACATTATCAATTTGAAGCTATTCATCCTTTTGCAGATGGAAATGGGAGGACTGGAAGAATTTTAAATCTGTTGTTTTTGGTCCAGGAGCAATTGCTACCTCTTCCCATTCTCTATTTAAGTCGATCTATTTTGGCTACAAGAACCGAGTACTATCAACTTCTTCTTAAAGTTACTAGGGAAGGAGCTTGGGAAGAGTGGATTCTCTATTTTTTAGAAGCTGTGCATCAAACAGCATTATGGACGTCGAGTAAAATTAGGGCCATTCGAGAATTAATCGATAAAGTATCAGAAGACATTTCAGAAAAACTTCCATCGATTTATTCGCGAGAGTTTGTCGAATTGCTGTTTGTTCTTCCTTATTGTCGTATTAGTGATTTGGTAAAAACGGGAATAGCCCAAAGACAAACAGCGTCGGTGTATCTCCATCAGCTTGTCACTAAAGGCTTCCTAAAGGAAATAAAAGCAGGCCGTGAAAAAATTTTCATCAACCATCAATTCCTCAATCTTCTGAAAGAAGGTGATTAATGGGTAAGAGCCTGCAGGCCGTCTCTAAAATATTCGGAAAAATTAGCAATCCTTAGGACAGAACTGCTTTTGCAGGCGCCTCTTTTGAGGCTAAATCTCTGTCGACGGCGGCGGTGACAGAGGCGTCACTCCAGACGTTAATGGAACTTTCCAGCATGTCGATCAAGCTGTAGAAGGGGAGGATAACGCCCATCAGGGTGAGCGGTACGTTCATAGCCGCTAATAGAGCGGATGTAAGAAAAAAGCAGCCCATAGGGACACCGGCATTGCCAATGGCAGCGATGGTGGCAAGGAGAACCCAAAGGAACATTTCTCCAAGAGAAAAGGGGATCCCCTGGCTCATCCCGACAAAGATAACTGTGGTAAAAATAAAGGCTGCACAGCCATTCATGTTGATCGTGGTGCAAAGAGGGAAAGAAAAATTGGCAACTTTCGCGTCGATTTTAGCTTCGCCTTCGGCACAACGGAGGGCAACAGGAAGAGCTGCACTGGATGACTTGGTAAAAAAAGCCATTGTAAGGGCAGGCAACATCGCCCTGAAGAGTTTTACAGGGCTGACACCGCGCCACTTGAGAAAGAGGGGGAGAACGATAAAACCTTGAATAAGGTTCGCTAAGATAACACAGAGGAGATAAAGCGCTAAACGTTCAAACTCCATCCCTTTCTTCAAATCAACCACAAAGAGGGTGATAAAGCCAAAAATAGCCACCGGGATCCACCGAATAAGTGATGTGCAAAGGTGCATCACCGCTGCAAAAAGACTATGAAAAACAACGTGAAGCTGTCGGCGGTTTTCGTTAGGAATAGAAAGGAGGGCAACACTCAATAAAACAGCTAAGATCAAAACACCAATCACTTGATTTTCTAAAAAAGGCTCCACCAAATTGGAAGGGACCATTTTTAGAAGATAGTCGCTGTAATGCAATCCAGAGGGGGTGTCAATGTAGACATTTTCACTGGTGAACGGGACTGAAGCTGGCTCAATGATCAAATAAAGGCCCATGGCGACCAATGCAGCTAGCACCGTGGTCAGAATTGTATACCGAAGAACTCTTGCGCCAATGTGCTTAGCCTCTTCAAAACTTTCCATGCCAGAGGCAGTTGACACGATCGACAAGAAAATAATGGGCAAACTCAACAACTTTAAAAATCGGATGAACAACTCCGAAATAAAGGAAGCTGCGCCGATAACAACTGGCTCTCCCCACCAACCAGCAAGAATGCCCAAGCAGATGGCAATCGTGAGCCAAAGGGAACGATTTTTAATAGGAGGGGCGCAGCAAGCATGGTGTGAAGTGTTCATAGCCATACTGTTATTCTATCAAAAAATTAGATTCAAGCAGATTGAAAAAAAATAAAGAGTGTGACAGTTTCTCGTTCCCATTGAATTTAAAAAAATATTTGTAATTAAATTTTTAATTAACTTTGTGGTTTGGTGCTTATTCGGAGAAGATTTGGTTGCCGATGCGCAAAATGGTCGCCCCTTCTTCTATTGCTATCCTCCAGTCGTGGCTCATCCCCATCGAAAGATGGTAGAGAGGAGTGTGCGGATAAGCTTTTTCCTGAAGCCTCTCCTGTAATTTACGAAGATTAGCAAAAGCATCGCGGATGATTTGATGATCATCCGTTAAGGGGGCTATTGTCATAAGCCCTTCAATCTTGACCGATTGCAACGAAGCAATGGCAGGCCAAGCCTTTTCCCATTCTTCAGGGCTTAGTCCTTGTTTTGTCTCTTCGCCCGATGTGTTGGATTGTAAAAGAACATTTGTGATTAATCCTGCCCGCTTGCTTCTCTCATCGATCCCTTGTAGCAATTCTAAGCTGCTGACGGAATGGATCAGAACAAATTTGCCGATTAATTTGGGGAGTTTATTCGTTTGCAGGGGCCCAATCATGTGCCAATGAATAGATGGAGAAAGGGCGGCTTGTTTTTCTAAAGCCTCTTGCACCCGACTCTCACCAAACTCATAACACCCTCCGATCATCACCTCTCGTAGGGCGTCAACAGCTTGACCTTTTGAAACAGCCACTAGTTTTACGGGGTAGGGAACCCCTCTGAGTGCGCTATAGTCGCTAATCTCTTCCTCAATCTTTTGATAGCGCTCTTTTAAATTCATTCTAAAGATTTCGGTTTTCCAAAGATAAGACTAGAAACAAGTAGAAATCTTTTATCAGGCAATCCTTTCACCATCCTTGCTAGGGGAGAGAGGGGGTTTTCTGCTATTTTTTTAGGGAGAACTTTGACAGGGGCTTCAAAAACCAAGGTTTGAGGAGGAGGAGGAGCCGCTTCGATAACAATTTCTTGTTCCTCTTCGTCTTCGTCGTCTGTTGTAATCCCTAATTCTCGTAAAGTCTGTTTTAACTTCTTCTCCCTTTCGGCATAAAGTTCGGGGTTTTTCCTTTTTTGCCGAGCTGTCATAGTGTCTCGACTAAAAAGAAAAACGAGGCCAAAAAGGCTAATGATAAAACCGATCCATTCGATCAGAGTCATTTGATCCCTTTATTTTCTTTTCCGAGAGAAGATCTCATCTCTGTATCTGATTGCAGATTTTGGAATTTAAGATTGTCGTAATAGCCAATGTGTCCGGTTTTTAAAGCTTCAGCCATGGCAAGAGGGACTTGCGCTTGGTTCTCCATGACTTTTGCCGTCCATTCTTGCTCTGCAGCAACGGCCATCGCTCTTCTCTTTTCGGCTTCTGCACGGGCGATTTCCATATCGGCTTGAGCTTTTTTTGTTCTTAAGGTAGCCCCAATATTCTCTCCTACATCGATGTCGGCAATGTCGATGGAAAGAATTTCAAAAGCCGTTTGTGAATCAAGTCCCTTTTCCAACACGAGCTTGGAGATTCTCTGAGGAGATTCGAGAACTTCATTATAAGTGTCTGTTCCCCCAATGGCTCCTACAATCCCTTCACCTACACGCGCGATGATCGTCTCTTCTGTGGCACCGCCGACGAGTTGAACAATGTTTGTTCTAACAGTCACACGTGCACGGCAAAGAAGCTGAATCCCATCCTTGGCAACACCAGCTATATAGGAAGGCTTCCCTTGCGAATGTTGTGGAGGACAATCGATCACCTTAGGATTAACTGAGGTTCTGACTGCTTCAAGCAAATCACGCCCTGCTAAGTCAATCGCTGTTGCTCTTTTCCAATCGAGAGGGATATTGGCTTTATCTGCAGCAATCATCGCCTGTACGACGGCAATAACATTGCCGCCAGCCATGAAGTGAGTTTCAAGATCTGACACGCTGATCTGCTTTAAACCAGCTTTAAAAGAGTTAATTCGGGCACTAACGATCACCCTTGGAGGGATTTTCCGTAAACTCATCCCAACAATATTAAAAAGAGAAATCGGAGTTCCTGAAACAAAGGCTTGAAACCAAAGGCTGATGAACTTTCCTATGATTGTCAAAAGGATAAGGGCAATGATCCCAAGTACGATTAGTAGAAGATAAATTTCAGGTCCCATGAGTGTGTATCCTTACAATGTAGTGTGCGCCTTCTCCGCCAACAATTTTGATAGCTGTTCCGGCAACGATATAACCTTGATTAGAGGCTGCTTGTACAATCTGCCCATCAACCTCTATTTTTCCCGTAGGTTTTAGAACAGTTGTTGCAATCCCCACCTTACCGAAAAGGGAAGGATCTAGGGAAGAGGCTTGATACCCCTGCTGGTCTTTGTCAGAGAGAAGGGTGTTTTCTTTACCCGATTTCTTTATCAAACTAATCGCAAGTCGGATCACCAAGATCAAAAGGAGAACAGCACCGATCGCAAAAAGTAGTAAAGCTAAAGGGGAGGCAAGACTTGCAAAACTAAAAAAGCTGAGAATAAAAAGAATTGTCCCAACAATGGCAAATAAACCGCCAGGAATAAAAAACTCAAAGAAGATCAAAACTAAAGAAATCGTGAGTAAAACATAGGGCAATAAAGTCATAAAGAGCTCCTTTTAACAAAAAGGCGGGCACCTTCGACTCTTTGAACTCTTACGCTCGTCCCTTTTTCTACAAAATCTCCCTCGCTTTGTGCGTCGTAGGGGACACCTTCAATTTCAATTTTGCCTGCAGGGCGAAGGGTCGAAATAACAGTTCCCTGTTTTCCTACTAACTGAAGATGTGTATCCCCTCCAGCGGTGTAGTCAACCTGCTCTCCAGTAGAGACAAGACGTTTCAAAGGGTTATACCGCATCGGAAACCAATAAGCGATGCAAGCAACGAGAATAAGGCCAAGCAGAAGAGTCGCGAAGAACCAACCAATTCGGGCTAAGATTTCTCCACCATTAATTTGCCAGCTGATGGGGTCAAACGGGACTTTTTCTAAACCGGGAACGACAAGGCCGAGTAAGCCTCCTACTAGAAGGAGAACCCCAAAACTTCCTAATAAACCAAAAGTGGGTAAGAAAAAGAGGTCTATGAGGATAATCGCAATTCCTGAGGCAATAAGAATAATTTCAAGCCAAGAGGCGATTTCAAACGCAAAGCTTGAAAGGCCCAGAAGGAAAAGGCAGATAACAGCAACAGTCCCAGGAAGCGTCGCTCCCGGTGTGCTGAATTCCAAGTAAAGACCCAGCATCACACCCAAAAGCAATAGCGAAGAAACTACCGGTGTCATCAATAGGGAAAAAAACTTCGTTTTAAAATCCATTTCATAAGGATGGACTTCGGCATTTGGAATTTTTGCAAAGAAGGGATAAGTCCCAAGAAGCATCTTTTTGAGCGGCCATTTGCCACTCTCTTTTTCTGTCTGTGAAAAATTTTCAAGCTTGATAGCAGAAAAAAGAATATCAGCTACACCTAGATCAAAGAGCTGCTGAGCTGTAAGAGTCAACAACTGCCCTTTAGGAGAAATAACGGTGTCCGTTTTTAACACCTGATCTTCACTTGTCAGTTTGATGATCTTTCCTTCTCTTGTCACAAGAATGGAGTTTTTATCGACCATCTTCTCTGCAATCGCAGGATTTCGCCCAAAGTACATTGCTTGGTTGCCGAAAGTCGCACTAAAGGCAGAAATGATTTTCTCGGAGGCGGTGACCATCTCTCCTGTTTGAGAAGCTAACACCGGTTCAGCCGCTCCCATCCCCCCATCTTGAACCACTGTGATAAACCGGCAGGCATAGGCTATCAATGCCCCTGCCGACATGGCCCAATTATCGATAAAGGCAACAACAGGAATGCCATACTGTGTGTCGAGTTCTTTTAGAGCGTCACAAATTTGCATGGCAGGGAGGCTTTCCCCACCTGGTGTGTTGAGCTTCAAAATCACGAAAAGAGGTTTTGAAGCTTTGAAAGATTCGATGGCCTGATGGATATAAAGCCACGTGGAGTTATTGATCCCTCCGGAGCGATCATTAATCTCCATGTAGCCGATATTATTTTCCTTTTCTGGATGGATGACCTCCTGCAGCCGCTCTTCTAACCCTCTTTGGGCTTCATAAGGAGCTAAGGCGAGAAAAAAGGTAGCAAGGAGGGCAAAAATCATAAGGTCTCTAAGAAGGCGATGATCTCGTCTCGGGTTTTTTCGAGATGTTCCATCTCATGGGCTTGAGAAACAAACCAGGCTTCACAATAGAGCGGCGGGGCAAGAATGCCTCGGTTGAACAGGTGTTGGAAGAAGGCAGAATAGGTCGCAAGGTCGAGCTCATGAACGTCCTGGAAGTTCGTTATTTTCCTTTTACCAAAGAAGATAGTGAAGAGGGAACCAATCTGTTGCAATGAGGCATTTAGGTTCCGATCGCGGATGTACTTTTCAATGGGTTGGGTGAGAAAAAGGGTCTTTCTTTCGAGCTCCTCGTAAAAGCCAGGTTCTTCTGCAAGTTCAAGTGTTGCAAGGCCTGCCTCTAAGGCAACTGGGTTCCCAGAGAGGGTGCCCGCTTGATAAACCGACCCGATCGGGGCAAGCGTATCCATGATCTCTTTTTTGCCGCCGATGGCTGCTGCTGGAAAGCCCCCTCCGATGATTTTGCCGAAACAGGAAAGATCTGGGGTAATTCCAAAAAGACCTTGCGCCCCTTGAAGACCCAATCTAAAACCGGTGATCACCTCGTCAAAGATAAGAAGGGCCCCTGTCTCATCACAAAGGCGTCTGAGATGGAAAAGAAAACCAGGAGCTGGAAGCACAACGCCCATGTTAGCGGCAACAGGCTCTAAAATAATGGCAGCGATTTTGTCTTTTAAATCAGGGTGGTGGAAAGCAAGCTCTGCTGCTTTGAAATCGTTGAAGGGGATGACTACAGTTTTTTGAACAAATCCTTCGGGGATTCCTTTCGATGAACTTGTGGCGGTTAAGCCTGCAAGCCCTGAGCCTGCTTGGACAAGAAGAGCATCGACATGACCATGGTAGTGGCCAGAAAATTTGAGGATGACATCTCTTCCTGTATACCCCCTAGCAACACGAAGGGCCGTCATGGTCGCCTCTGTTCCAGAGGAGACAAAGCGAATCTTTTCAACTGAGGGAACGAGCTGAGTAATCTTTTCGGCGATCTCTTTTTCAACAACACTGCTCATACCAAAAGAGGTTCCTTTCTCCATTCTTTTTTTGGTTCGTTTCAAGATTTTTGGATGGGCATGGCCGTGGATGAGGGGGCCCCAAGAATGGACGTAGTCGATATAGCTATGGCCGTCGATGTCAGTGATCATGGCTCCCTTTCCCTCTTCCACAACAATGGGCAGCTGGCCCACTTTCTGAAAAGAACGAATAGGGGAATTGACCCCCCCTGGGATCATGTCGCAAATCGAAGAATAAAAAGCCTGTGAAAGAGGGCGGGGTTTTTGATAGAGTGTAGTCATAAATTTTTAAAATTGAGTCATATCTATGAAACTCTTTCTCTTCTTTCTTGTCACTTCTTCCCTACTTCTAGGTGAAATTGTTCCCATCACAAATTTACAACCATTAGAGGAGAAGCTCCATGAAATCGACCAAGATACATGGGTTGTTTTTGATGTTGATCTGACTCTAATCAGTCCAAAAGATCCTATCCTCCTCGGCGTGTGGGAACCGACTTTTATGCGGATTGCTGAACAAGTCAATCCAGATTTCAAAAATAGAGATCGTCAACTTGATTGGAGTCTCATTTTGCTCGATATGGAATGGGAAACTGTTTCTCCAAAAGGTCCTGCACTTATTAAGGCGATCCAAGAAAAGGGGGCCCATGTTGTTGCCCTGACCGCAATGCCCCATGGTCGATTGGGTGTTTGTCCCTCGCTTTCCGATTGGCGCATTAAACAACTTAATGACCTAGGCTTCGATTTTTCCCTAAATGCTCCCGATGCAGATTTACCTAACTACAAAGGGGGGATCCTCTTCTCAGACAAAACCCCTAAGGGAGAAGTTTTTATGTCTCTCATTCACCAACTTGGGGTCGCACCCAAAAAGGTTATTTTTGTTGATGACCACATCAAGTACATCCAATCTATGGAAGCCTCACTTAATGAGGCCTCTATCCCGCTCATTTCTTACCACTATCAAGAGATCGAACACCGTCCGGTGACCTTTATCACGGCCGACATCCGTCGTAAGCTCACCTATTTCTTCGCTCACAACCGCTGGCCCAAAGACTAGAAAAAAATAATTAACGCAAAGAAACTTCGCGAAGCGCGCCATTTAACAGCCGGTGACAAACATAATGGCTGATGCTTGACGAAGTTTTTCTGTGTGATTTGCTGCTAATCTTATGGGAAATTTTTAAATAGCGGGTCGCTTTAATTCTTTTTACAAAGCTTGTCAGTTTTGGGGGTGATGCTCTAAAGTTCTGGGCAACATGGATCTTTTTACCCTTGCCCTCAATTTTTTCTTGATCGCCAATCCAGTAGGAAATATTCCTTCAATTGTTGCTTTGATCAAAGATTTCTCATTCGATAGGCAGAAAAAAATCGTCTTTCGAGAGGGGGTTTTTGCTCTTTTGATCGCTCTTGGTTTTCAATTTGCAGGAAGCCAGCTTTTGACTCTGTTAGAGATTCAAACCTATACTGTCAGTATTGCTGGAGGGATCGTTCTTCTGATGGTAGCCTTAGGGATGATTTTTCCTAAACCTGCCGTTGCAGAGGAGCAAGCTCTTCAACGGGAACCGTTTGTTGTTCCCATTGCCTCCCCTATTATCTCAGGGGGTGGGGTGATGTCATCCATCATGATTTATACCGAACTGACAAAAAACTCTTTCCTCGTCAGTTCTGCCCTAATTCTCGCATGGTGTGCGGTATTGCCTATTTTGCTTTTAGCTCCTTATTTGAAAAGGATCATGGGGGAAAGAGGACTCATTGCTCTTGAGCAGATCATGGGGATGGTGCTTACCCTTCTTTCTATGCGTCTTGTTGTTCAGGGGATGAAAATTTATTTTACAGGGAACACTTAAGCATGCTAATGGAATGTTTTGGAACAATGTTTGTGACCATCTTTTT
Organism: Parachlamydiales bacterium; assembly: GCA_020050175.1. Taxonomy (GTDB): domain Bacteria; phylum Chlamydiota; class Chlamydiia; order Chlamydiales; family JAJFMK01; genus JAGVKY01. The sequence goes on along the minus strand of JAGVKY010000103.1, from coordinate 1,127 downwards.
GATGATAGATGCGGTCGGCAATTCGGCCACCTTCTATGAAGTCATGAGTGGAGTTCCTAGCGAGCGTTATTGGTGGGTTTTGTTGCGAGAGCTTTTGATAGCTCTTATTTTTATGCTCATCTTTTCGCTTCTTGGTGAATGGCTTCTTCACTATTTAGAAGTGTCAGAAATTACCGTTCGATTAACAGCTGGCCTTATCCTTTTTATCTTTGCTAGTGCCGTTTTGTTTGCTTCTCCAAGAAATATTAGATTACAGGTAAAGGCTGGTGAGGAGCCCTTTATCGTTCCCCTTGCCGTCCCTATGATGGCAAGTCCCGCCCTCCTTGCAACGATCATGCTCTATTCAGAGATCGAGGAAAATATTTTTTGTCAGTACATGGCCATTGTATTTGCTTGGTTCTTTTCTGCCTTGGTTCTCCTTTCGAATAAATTTTTAGTTCGTATCTTTGGTAAAAATGGTTTAATTGCTTTAGAAAGACTCCTTGCTCTGATACTCGTTATGTTGGCTGTCCAAAGAGTGATGGAAGGGATTGAACTTTTTGAAACGACCTATATCCTCAAGAAATGAGCATTGTTCTCCAACTAGCCTATGATGGAACCAACTTCTTTGGTTGGCAAAAGACCAAAGAGGGACCTTCCATAGAAGAATCGCTTGAAAAAGCTATCTCCGAAATCCTTCAACACGATGTTTTGCTGCAAGCAGCCAGTCGTACAGATCGGGGCGTTCATGCTAAAGGTCAAATTGTTCATTTCCTCACAGAGCGTGAGGTCGAACCCAAAAAACTTCTCCTAGGTCTAAACGCCCTTCTCCCAGCAGACGTTAGAGTCGTTAACGCGTCCAACTGCTCCCCCTCTTTTCATCCCACTCTTGATGTCACAGGCAAAGAATATCGTTACACGTTAGCCCTTGGAGCAGCTCAACAACCTCTTTTTCGCCACATGGCCTGGCATGTCCCTAAATTCCGTTTTGGAGAAGATGTGGTCGATGCGATTCCTCATCTCGTAGGTGAGAGAGATTTTAAAGCCTTTTGCAATGAACGAAAGGGGATCACCTATTCCTCAACGGTCCGAGATTTGCAAATGATCAACTTGGAAGAAAAAGATAGTCTGCTCACTTTTTTTCTGGT
>JAGVKY010000152.1 GCA_020050175.1 Parachlamydiales bacterium | reverse complement strand
GGTCAGGATCGGAAGGTAGCAGCCTCGTGAGCCGCCTCCTTTGCCCTGAACCATCTCCGGCTTTTTCTTTTAAAATTTGTCTTTTCCCCGCTCTGTTTTGATTCACCTACTTCAACAATGGGGAGATTCATCGCACTTTCCTTGTCAGAAGGTCGTGAAGAGAAATCTCTTTAGGATGAGATTGGATGGGTTGAAGGATAAAGAGACGTATCCAGGCTTCTAAAATTAAAAGGGCGAAAAGTTGTCTGAAATTTTGAGAGCGAGTTTGTGGTGTAGAAAGAGCCTTTTCTACCCACTTTTTTTCCACAAAACCCATCTCAATCAAGCTTGAATCTTGTAGGTAAATAAGATATGGAAGGATATGGGGATCACTTGCCCATGTGCTTAAAAAAGATCTTCTGCTTTTTTTAGGGCGATCGATAACTTCTGCAGCGAAATGGGGGCGCATCAAGCGGCGTAAATAATTGCCGGTGTCCACTTCTGTTAATGTTTCTGGTTCCGGAATACGGGTAGCAAACTCTATCACCTGTTTGTCCAAAAAAGGGGTCGCCCATCCTAGCCCAGAGGCGAATGTTAGCTTTTCAAACTGCTGTATAAAATAATCGGGAAGACGTGTTTTAAAATCGAGATAGATAAAGGCGGAAACTGCCGATTGGATCTTAGATAAATGATGAAACTTTTCCAAAAAGACAATCGGGTCAAAAAGTGGGGCAAGAAGAGGGCTTAATCGAGGAAGGTTTCTCCTTGGAAAAAGGAGATTTTGATGCACATATTGGGCCAGGTATGGGTTGACCCTAATCTCACGCAAAAGATCATAAGCCTTAGTAGACCCAAGAGAGTAAAGGAGAGGGATAAGAACTCTTTTGACTTTGTCGGATACACCCGCAAAAAAACTTTCAAAACGACCAAGGCCCCTCTCCTCAAGCGTATAGCGATTATGACCGGCTAAAAGCTCATCACTTCCCATCCCCGAAAAGAGTGTCATCCCAGAGCACGGCATTTTTGAGAGGTGCCAAGTAGTAATCAGATTAGGATCGGCTATTGGCTCTTCGACTTGCCATAATACCTGAGGCAAAGCCACTAAAAAATGGGAAGGATCGATCTTCAAAGTCGCCTGCGGCATATGAAGGTTTTTAGCAAAGACAGCGGCCGTCTCTAAATCAGCATCATTTTCCCCCGAAAAACCTGCGGTAAATGCCTTTAGAGAATGTTCTCCCCTTTTTAAAAACCAACCAACACTTGCTGAACCTAATCCCCCTGAGAGGTAACAACCGACCTCTTTTTTCCCTTCTACACGTTGTTTAACCGACTCATTTAAAAGATGACCTAAATTCTCAGCGATCTCTTCGGGCTTTAAATTTAACGAAGAACCAAAATGGGAACTTAAGCTCCAAAAAGATTCGATTCTTAAAGTTTTAAACTCCTCAAAAACCAAATAATACCCTGGTAATAACTTATTAATTTTCTGAATTGGCGTAGAATCTTGAGGAAAAAAACCAAAAGCCAAGTAAGTGGCTAAAGCCTCCAGTGAAAGACTCTGAGAGATAATCCCCGTGACTAAAAGGGCCTTCAGCTCCGAAGCAAAAAGAAAATTCCCTCCCTCTTGACCCCAATAAAGAGGCTTTTTACCTACTCTATCTCTTGCTAAGAGCAGTTTCATTTTCGTTTTATCGAGAATGGCAATGGCAAAGTCCCCATCTAAATATTGGAAGCATTTCTCACCAAAAAGCTCGTAAGCATCAAGAATAAGATCTTCATTCTCCCTAGAATTGCACGTTTTGCCCTGCCCTTTCATCCTTTGAATCAGCTCATCTTTATGGAAAATCTCACCATCGAATAGCAGCAGAACATCTTTTCTCCGATTAGCAGCAATATTCCTTCCCCCAAATTCCACTTGCCGCCAGGCATGCACCGCAGGGTCCGTCTCACCCTGCACCTCCATCATGCCCCTAATACTGCCCTCTGTCTGGAAAAGACTGGGATAGACTATCCCTGCAATTCGCCCCAATTTCACTCCTCCGCTCTTATTTTTTTAAAACCCACTCCCTAAAATTCAAAACCAAGGAGTGAAGTAGGTCAACCTATCCATTATTCATATGAAAACAGCTCTTTTAGCCCTAATTATTTCCCTTGATTCCCTTTCTGCAGCTACCAACGATGACGAAAGGATGAATCAATTAAGTCAGGATCTTGCGAAGATAAAACAGGCAGATCAATCTAAATTCAATTCAATGAACGAGCAACTTAAACGTTCCGCAACCAACACCCACCGACAACGAGCGTATGCGAAGAGGCTTGATAGCAATTATTTTGAGGTCGCTGCCGACCCGAGGCGCGGTAGCAACGGCTGAGGGTCAAAAATAATTGCTAGGTCGCCTATGCAGCAAGCAAGCGGTCTCAAGCCCTCAGCGAAAATTAGCTCGCTTGCGAGCGTCTGATAATTAAAAAAATTCTCACCAACTAGTCCACCTCGCTTAAATTCTTTTCTACTTACTCTTCACTAGGGACTTGACTCTATTTTACCAAGAAGGTGAAGATCTGTTGTTCTAAAGGTATTGCCATGTCTCGTCTCTTTTCTGCTCTTTTATTGATGGCAGCCCTCGCAGGCTGTTCTTCCTCCTCGCAACAGATTTCCTATACTCAAAGATGCCGGCCGCAGGTCGCTTTTGTGCCTGTCATTAATGGAACCAATGCCTCCCTGCCCTGGGACGTGGAGAGAGAATTGACCGATGACATCCTTGATCATGTGATGTGCGGCGGCCTTTATTGGGTATCCCCCCTCAACCAATTCCAAACGGCAATAGAGCAAACAAAAGGGAAAGATTATTTCGGCGCCGACCTCTCTTTTGCTAACCACTTCTCTCATAACGACTTTTTAGTGATTGCAGAACTTATTGAACATGATATGAAACCTTATGACAGGTATGAATATCCTGAGCTTGCAACGCCCCGCCATATCTCTGACCGTCTTAAGGTTCTTGAAGTTGCCGCAAGGATTAGAGTTCTAGACCTTCGTTATGAAACTCCTGTGATCGTAAGACAAGAGGTTGTAGAAAGCAGAATGCTTCTCTCTGCAAAAGAGGGAGAAGCTGTAGCAATTCAAGATGGACCAAGCTGCCCAGAATATATGGGCACTCCTTTTGCGAAATGCCACCAAGAATTAGCTGGTATGATTGCTGACAAAATGGAAGAGGCGATCTTTTGCAGCTGGTAGACTTTTTCGTTCTCTTGGCTCTTCTCGTTTGGGGGGCCTTAAGTGTAAAGACACTCATAAGTTCAGGACTGTGGAAACTGCCTCTGAGGGAAAGAGCCCCCATCCCCGTTGCGTGGGGATTGGTTCTCTTTTTTTGCTTTTTCCCCCTGTCGATTCTTCTGTCACAACTATTTTTTAATCTTGGCTTGTCAAAGCAGTTTCTATCCCCCTTTGTTCTTTGTGGAATAGCTCTGTTTTATTTTATTTTTTCTCTTAACCCTTATTTTATCTCTCTATGGAGAAGGGAAGGTGGGCAATCATTTGCAAAAAGTGCAGCGGCTGGAGCTTATGGTCTCTTTTTACTTTTCCCTCTTGTCTTTCTAGTGGAAGGATTTTTTACCCTGATCATTGAAAATTGGCTCGGTTATCCGCGCGTCGACCAGGATGCTATTGCTTACCTTCTCTCTTTAGGCAGCTCACCCTTCATTTTTGTACTTATTGCTCTTTTGATTTTTACAGTGATCCCTTTGATGGAAGAGCTTCTATTTAGAGGTTTTCTGCAAAACAGTTTAGGAGGATTTTTGCCAAAGTATTTGGCCCTTCCTCTAACAGCCCTCATCTTTACTTCATTTCATTTTTCAATGCAGCAAGGAGCTTCAAATTTTATCATCCTTCCTTCTCTTTTCTTATTAGCCTTAGGCTTAAGCTGGGTCTACGATAGGACAGGTAATTTGTTAGCGCCGCTTGCTTTTCATAGTTTGTTCAATGCAGTGAGTGTTTTGATGATCATCTCGCAGATGGAAACAGCAGCAGCGACTTAAACTTCTTCTGCGAATTGAGGGAGTGGTGCCACCGGTAGGTCATCTTCGTCATCGTCGGTAAGGGGATCACCTTGTTGAGGAAGAGCTTCACCTTCCGGAGCAAAGGCCATTTCGTTACCTAGCTGAACATTTGCAGCCTGCTCAGGACTAATCACCTCTTTACCGTACTTTTCGGCAATAAGATCTTGCCAGACACTCAGCCTCCATCCTGTAAACACCCGCATGAAGTCGACGGTGATAATACGATAGCAAAACTCTTTGACAGTGATTTGCTTGCCCTCAAATGTCTTTCTGTAAGCTTCAGCAGCAAGAGGATCTCTCTGAATAAAGGGAGCTCCCGTTGCCACCCAAACTAAGAACCAGAAAGGTGATAGAATAAGGCGAATGAAACTAGCCACAAAGTGAAGAACTTTTACGGCCGTCTGATTGATACTTTTAATCCCCATTTTATAGAGAACTTTACGTAAAATCACCTGCTCGGGGTATTCACGATTATTCACTTCAATTTTAAGAACATCTCTTAGGATTTCTGCTACCCAAGCTGAGCAGTTGCGATGGAAAAGGTGAAAAGCTTCGTTTCCTCTATTTTTATCACTTTCAATACGGTTTTTTAACGCGTTATATTCTTCTCGGGTAATTTTAATTCTTGTGACTCTATGCCCTTTTGGCCGGACAACCTCTTTATTATCAGGGCTAATAATCGCACCCCTTCTCCAACAAAATGGATATTTTGTGGCGCCGCCAAAACCGACACTTTTGACATATCCCCCTTCATTTTCAAGTCTCATAAAGGCATGTCTCGACATCCCTAAAGGGCCAACTTGGGCTGTTATAACTTCTAAAAAGCAAAACCCTGTAGCCTCTCTTTTATGAGTCGCTTGCAACTTTTTCCATTTGATCAGGGGGATTTCGTGGAAACCCTTTCTGTCATAACGCCAATCAGAGCTAATCCCCTTTTTACCAGAGAAGATTCTTTTTGAAACTTTTTGCCACTCAGGACCTTCTTTAGAAAGTTCTTGCCCATTGACCAACACCTTATCGGTCCCCACCCAATGATGCCCATAGTGGGCCGCCCACTTGGAAATATTAGAACCATTGTGTTTATAAGTCCCTGGATCTCTGATAGCTTGTACTGGCATAACAAATATTATGATCCTATTTTTTTAAAAGATTGTAAAAATTGTGTTAGTATTCAGACATGAAGCGTCGTCTCTTTTTAACCCTATTTTTAGCCATTTTTGGTTTCTCCTTTTTTGTCGGATTTTCAGAGCCAGAAGGGCTTTCGGGAAGTCTTCAAAATTTTGGAAGAAAGATGGAAAAAACTCTATCTACATCTTCCCAAAAAAACCTAATTTTTTCTCCCTGGAATCTGGCTAATCTGCTTGTTTTGACAGGGAATGGTGCACATGGGGAGACGGCCACCTCTTTTTGGAAGCTTCTTGATCTTTTGCCTGGAGAGCATGGCAGAAATGAAGCTTTTAAGGAGATGAATCTTAATCTTCTGCAAACGGGAGAGTTTGAACTCTCCTCCGCGGTTGGGATTTGGCTGCAGACTGGCATGTTTTTTAATCCCCTTTTTCAACAAATAGCGATTGATGACTTTCAGGCAGAGCTTGGTCAGAGTGAATTTAGGGAAAATCCTGAAAATGCAAGAAAAAAGATCAACAAATGGGTTTTCGAAAAAACCCATGGTAAGATTTTTGAGCTTTTGAAAAAAAGGAGCGTCGATAAAGAGACTCGGGTTGTTTTAGCCTCCGCTCTCTATTTGAATGCCCCGTTTTTGCACCCCTTTAATGCCAATGAATCCCGCGAGGAAAATTTCAACCCGGGAAGTTCTCCCTCATTTCCTATCACTTTCCTCCATCAAGTTGGCACATATCGCTACCTCCAAACAGAGACGTTTCAGCTAATAGAGATTCCTTATAAAAGTGCCCCGTTGGATGTTGTCCTTTGGGTGATTCTCCCTAAAGGAGATTTTGTCGAAATTAACCCTTCGACTACAGATTCTCTGCTTAAATCGACAAAAATTGATTTAAAACTCCCAAAAATGGAAGTCCGATCGAGCTTAGATCTCCGAAAGAGTTTGGAAACCCTCGGCTTTACTCTACCTTTTTCTCCCGAAGCAGATTTTAGTGGAATGGTGCAAGAAAAAATTAGCATTTCAACTATTGTTCACGAAGCTTATATGGGTTGGGATGAGAGAGGGACAGAGGCAGCAGGTGCGTCTGCCGCCGTCTTCTTAAAGTCTGCAAGGGAACCAACCGAAATTGTAGATTTTCACGCAGATCGCCCTTTTTCTTTTTTAATTTGGGAAAAAGGCACCGGCATTCCCCTTTTTCAGGGGAAAGTCATAACGCCTACTCCCTGGAAAGGGCGTCAATTTCTGGATAAGAACGGCTCTTTAGAGTAAAATTGAATGATATTTTATTTTTTTCATGAAGGCTTATAAGAAGGGCTACCAGCTGAAGGCAACAGCACTCACTGACATTGGACGTGTCCGAAAGCGAAATGAAGATGCTTCCGCCTCTTGCGAAGAAGAGCAGCTTTTCGTTCTTGCTGATGGAATGGGTGGACATAAAGGGGGCGATGTCGCTTCTCGAGCATCTGTCCACGGTTTTTGCGCTATTGTTAAAGATGCTTTAGAACATCCAACTGCTTCCCCTTCTCCAGAATCTGCCTGCCGAATTGTCCGGCTTGCGATTCAAGAGATCAATCGGATCATTTACCGCATGGGGCAGCAAGATCATCTTCTAAAGGGGATGGGTACGACTTTTTGCGCTCTCCTTTCCTTTGGCGACTATGTCGTTTATGCCCATGTAGGCGATAGCCGAATTTACCTTTTCTCCGATGGAAAACTTCAGCAATTGACCCAAGATCATTCCCTCTTAAGGGAGCTCTTAGATATGGGTCAGATTTCCGAAAGAGAGGCAGAACATTCTCCATACCGAGGTGTTCTAACACGGGCAGTGGGGACCGAACCAACGGTTGAACCCTCAGTGCAGTACCTCTACCTCAAAGGCGGGGAGCGTTTTTTAATCTGTTCAGATGGACTTACCGAACATCTCTCTTTTCAGGAAATTCAAGACACTCTCCGACGCAATCCCGATCGGAACGATGCCGCCCATTTATTGATCGATACGGCCCTGACTCGCGGAGGGCATGATAACGTCACAATTATTTTAGCCGATGTCGAAAAATGATCTACGTCGACAATAACGCTACAACCCCCTTACATCCCAAAGTTATCGAGGCCCTGCAACAGGCACTCTCCCTTTTTGGGAATCCCTCAAGCATCCACAGCGTAGGCCAGGAAGCAAAAGTTCTTCTTATCCAAGCAAGAAGGACAATAGCGTCCTATTTAGGGGTCAGACCGCAAGAAATCTTTTTTACATCTGGGGGAACGGAAGCTCTCAATGCCCTTCTGTTTGGACTAACAAGAGATAAAACGGGGCATCTTCTTTCTTCCGAACTTGAACATTCAGCTGTGATTAAGACTGTCGATTCCATTGTGGGATGGAAAAAAACTTTGCTTTCTCCTGGCACCCGAGGTGCAGTGACGGTTGAAGCTGTCGAAAATGGACTCAGGGACAATGTTTCTCTGATAGCTCTCATGGGTGTAAATAATGAAACAGGCGTTAAAACTCCATGGAGAGAGATTGCAAACCTTGCCGAGAGTCACCATGTCCCCTTTCTTATAGACGGTGTCTCCCTGTTAGGAAAAGAGGCTATCTCGCCCCTTCCTAGAGGCGTGACAGGGATGGCTTTTTCGGGCCATAAAATCCATGCACCTAAAGGGATAGGCTTTTTCTACTTACGAAGTGATTCCCCCTTTACCCCCCTCATCATTGGGGGTGGACAAGAGGGACAAAAAAGGGGTGGAACTGAGAATCTTTTAGGCATTTTAGGCCTTAAAAGGGCGGTTGAGCTATTACAAGAAGAGCCTCCATTTGAAGCTCTTGCTGAGCTAAGAAATCATTTCGAAAGAAGACTTTTAGACGAAATCCCTCAGGTTTTGATCAATGGAGAGGGAGAAAGAGCCCCTAATGTCTCCAATCTATCCTTTGAAGGGGTAGATGGGGAATCACTGCTTTTTAATCTCGATTTGAAGGGTATACAAGCAAGCCATGGTTCAGCCTGTTCATCAGGCTCATTGGAACCATCCCGGATTCTTTTAGCGATGGGTTACCCACTGCAAAGAGTGCGTTCCGCGATCCGTTTTTCTTTTTCAAGATTGAACACAAAAGAAGAGATCGACCGTGTGATCGATCTCCTCAAAGTGGAAGTCCCCCTGCTTAGGCGGCGGGGATAAAGGTGGCTGCTAAGGCGCCGTTTGGTAAGAGCGGACCAAAGGCCAACTGGAACTCTTCTCTGAAAACACCACTATTTTTAGCCTGTTCCAGCCAGTTGACGTAGCTCAGAAAGCGATCAAATTTGCCTTTAAGAAGGTTACGCTCCCTGTAAAGGAGGGTTGAGGAATAGAGAAGGGCTTCGTAAGTTTGAAGATCCTTTTCTACCCAACCCTCTGGCCTAAAAAGTTTAGGGCTCATCATGAAAAGAGTTGAAGCAATCGAGGAGGTATCTGTCCCATCTTTATCAAGGAAGATCACCCGGTCTGGGTGCAAAGCATCAACAACTTTTAGCTGAATGAATTGATTAATGAGATCGATAAAATGGCGCTTCATATCGGGAGTAAAAGCATTTCGAGAAGCGAAGTAAAGCTGATGGATGCCTAAAAAGGTTTTTTCCATAAACCCAGGGAAGAGAATTTCTTCCACCTGAGAGGAAAAATAATTACTGCCATTTTCATCCAACAAGAATTGACGGCAATTTTCGATAAAGTTCTCTGCACTCTCTCCTCTTTCAAAATGGAGCTCTTGGTTATAAAATTCCGATCCTAAATCGAGGGTAACGACTTGAAGCGTATCGCTCCATTCCTCTTTTTCTGAGAGCTTTTCAAGTGCTTCGGCTCTTGCCCGTTCTTTCCAGTGGGACCTCTCTTGGAGGTTAAAAATTAAAACTTTCTCTCCACGCGCCTTCATTTCCCTTAAGGCCGCTAAGAAAAGTGGGTCAATCGTCACTTGATCAATCACCTCTTGTTTAACTGGGGCTGCCAAACGGTGTAAAGAAGCGGTATGATCCCCAAAGCGCATCTCCCCGATCTTAGCTGGCAAGATACCTGTTTTTATGGGGTCAAATAGATGGATTCCCTCTTCAAGCGATTCTAAATCTCTTTTGAGGGGGGAATTACCATAACCTTTCAGTTCTTGTTCAATCCATTGATACCCCAGTTGAAATCCTTCTGCCAAAAAACCGCTTCTCCCCTCCTCACCCCCTTGGAGCATTCTGACAATGCCGTCATAAGGAAAAGTAGGGATCTCAGTGAAAAGAGCGTGACTTAACACTTGCGGAAGTTGATAAAGAAGACGTCCTAAACGGTTATGCTCATTCACAGAGGTTAAAAGACGCCGGTAATCAAAACTATCCACAGAAGTGCCCAGAAATTCGAGAAGGTCTTGGAAAAAGGCTGCAGTCGTTTTTAAGGGAGCATTGTCTGATAAATACCTAGGCTGAACACTAAGTAGAAGAGCAATAACTCCATAGGTTAAATTTCGACTTAAATCTCTTTCTTTAAATTTACCCCTTTCTTTAAGAAAAGGTTCAATTATCCGATTGCTATGTTCTAGCAGAACATCGGCTCCTTTTTCACATTGCCGATCAATCCAACGCCAGGGGGTAAAAAGAGGTAAAATTTCTCCTGTTTTTTCTTGAAACCCGACTTCGCTAATCAGTTTTAAATTTCGAATTAAACGGGGGTTGTAAAAACGGGATCCATCACTTTTTCTGATGAGTAAAAGCTCGTAATCCTGATCACTCTTAAGCGATTCTAAATCGACAATCAAGTGTTGAGGAGAGAGGCTAATTCGCCTTTTGAGGAGGAGATCGGGATCTTCGAGCATGGGAAAGGGTAGGTGCCCTATTCCAAGAACGAATCGTCCCAGTTTCCCCTCCTCTATTTTAGGATTAATTTTACGTTGATAGAAGGATTGAAGTTCCTGATATTCAGGGAGATTTTTGGGGGACCCTCCATATTCACGGAAAAGATCCCCATAGGTTGAAAGAGAGTCTACGGCGTGCCCCACAAGCACCCAAATGGTGCGGATACCTTCCCGTACATCTCGTGGAAGTTTTTCAGGGTCTTGCTCTCTCCATAAGGTTTTAAAGTAGCTATGAACCGTATCTAAACTCTTCCTTAACATTCCTAGATGGGTTTCATTGGTACCTACTTGAAGCCAATCAACTTTTCTCTCTCCAAGCCGTTTACCTTCAAGTCGTAAGGTTTTCCGAAGCCTTTTACTTTCTTCATCGGACAAATCGGCGATCGAAGCAAGTGTCTCAACCGCCTCTAGAATGGTGATCCCTTGCTCGTTTTCCATCTTTAACCTCACTCTACTAAGTGCCTCTAATCACATTTTCCCAAACTATTTGATTAATTTTTCTACATTAAAATTAATATCTGATCGATTAATAAAATTAACAATTATGACTGATAACTAGAATTAAATAGTTATGAGGTCACAAAAATGCCTATTCCAGGTTCTCCTCTGCCGGGCGCTGCGCCAAATCCAAGCTTTGGCGACTTTGATTCAACTCAGATTCCTGCAAAGCCAATTAAGCTAACCCCACTCTCTTCAACTGAAGGAACCGAAAGGACTGTTCAGGACCTTTTTGATACTTCAACTGTTTTAAGGGACTTAGCCGGCACTGCCGAAGCAGGGACCGATACAGGTACTATTGCTCCTGCAACTGTCATCAGAGCAAAACCTGCAATTTCTACAGCTCCCGCAGCATCCGCCCCTTCCAGACCAACTGGAAAAGCAGCTTTGATCATTGAAAATTCGACTCCTGAGGAAAAGGCTAAGTGGGCTGAGGCTTTTGCCAATTGGCAAAAGAGCAATCCTGGAGGAAGTGAAAAAACATTTGCTATTTATATTCTCGCTGGAACGGATATCGATCCTGCAACTTTAAAATTTGCAACTGACCCTAATTTATTAAAGTTTGCAGGGGCAGTATTATTAGGTAATGAAAATAAAATACGCTTGTACAATGGGCTTACAATTCTATTAAGCACAACAAAACATGGGGCCCCAAAAATTAACATCTACTCAAAAGATTTAGGCCGAATCGGAAAAGGAGGAAACAACGCAGCCGAGAAATGCATAAAAATTTCTTTCAAAGTCTTTGGAGATACAGTTGTTTCTAAAGGAGAAAAAAGCGCGGTGCACCGTTTTGCTCTTAAACCAACTCCAGCCCCTGCCCCAAATGATGTGGGTAACAGAACCCTTTATGAAATCGGAGAGACCATTAAAGAATATGCAAGAACACATAATGGAGCTTTACCAAAAGGTGTTGCATTAGATGCAAAGGGATGGCCAGTAGGCATCCAAAAACCTTTAAAAGAGTTCACTAGTGAAGATGCCTACGGCAAACACTATGTAGGAGGGTCTTTTAATGGTTGGATTGAAAATACAAAACCTTCTATCGACCAAATATTAACAACTTTTAAAACCACTCAACATGGTCTTGCTGCTACAATTTTTGCAAATGCTCTAAACACTGATTTAAAACCTCCAAACGTCTTTGTGGATGAAGCTGGAAACGGGAATCTAGGAGATTGGAGCGGGGTGACTCGGGGGTTGCCGGTTCCTGATAAAAATCCTGATGGAACACCTCTTAATGCTGAACAAGTCCTCGATTTTGTCCAAAAAAACCCAATTGATTTGCAGGATCTAAGTTTGACTCCTAACTTTAATCTATTCTCTGACTTTATTGAATTTACAGTGAAAGAAGAAGCTGTTCACAATAAACAAAGGGAGTTGGAAGCAGCGATCGCATCTGCAAAATTAATCGAAGAAGATAAAAACCAGCTCATCGCTGAAGCACGTAAAAAAGGGCAACACCATCTCATTCCTGATCTTATGGATTCTGACACAACCGTTAAGAAAATGGTCGAAGACAAAGCTGCTGAATTAGTAAAAGCAAGAAACGATCAGATAGATGTCATTCAAAAAATTTTAATTTTCCAATCTGCCATGACCCTCTATACCCCTCTTATGGGTGAGGGAATTGTTCGAAGTGCCAAAAACTTTATTATTGCTCCTCCGAACGCCGCAGCCATCGAAAAAAGTGTCAACAAATTGGGTTTACCTCCTGACAGAAGCTCCGCCTTAAAACAATATTTTGCCCAGACTATTGGTCAAAAGATTGATAAACGAGCGGCATTTTTAGACACTTGGGATGCCTACGACCGTGTTGCCTAAGAATAAAAAGACAGGGAAGGCTTTCAGTGGCATATTCCTAGGTTTTCGGTATGTCGCGTATCGTTTCAAATGAAACAGACGATTGATTCACTTTTTCAATTTTATTTGGAATTAAAATAACAGTATCGTCAGTAGGACGATACTGTTATTTATTTTTTCAAATCTTGTTACTTCTGGCTGCTATCCTGTTTTAAATTTTAGAGGTATAATCAATGCGATGCCTCTCCTTTTTCGTGTGATTTTATCTCGATTCTTCGGCCTTTTGCTTTTGTCAGGGGGGGCGCTTTTGGGTCTGTTGTTAACTACACGGTTTTACGAGATAGCCCAATTTGCTGCCTTTGGCGGGATCGGATGGCCCCTCCTTTCGTTTATCTTGTGCCAGATTCCCTTCATTTTGCCTGTGGTCATTGCCATTGGGACCGCCCTTGCCTCCTTTCTCCTATTCCGAGAGCTTTCCCGGACAGGGATGGCTACGTCGCTAAGAGCTTCTACCCTTTCTATGGGTAAGCTCATCACTCCCCTTCTTTTAGCCGCCCTTTTTTTATGCGTGTTAAATAGCCTGATCATTTCTGATCTAGCTCCCTATTCCAAAGTGAAAGCCCGGGCTTTGCAAAAGGAGTGGAG
>JAGVKY010000081.1 GCA_020050175.1 Parachlamydiales bacterium | reverse complement strand
GGAGTAATTGCTGTCATTGCGCTCTGCTTATGGGTGATTGGTAAAATTTACAGGAATCCTTCTCGATGAAAAAACTCTTTTTTTTTCTTTCTGTCTCTTTACAACTGTTTGCAGATTGGCCAACGGAAGATCAGTGGAAAGAGTTAAGTCGTGCAGTGAGGGGTAGATTGATTCATGAGGAAAATCCCTTTACTTCTCGCCCGATCGAAGAAGTGCTTAAAATTTGGCAAAATCCTTACCTGATCCAGCAGCAGCCATGGGGGACGGAACTCGTTGGTTGGCTAGGTAGTTGGACAACAGCAGCCAGTCCATATGTGGTCGCAGCCCAAAACACAGAAGATATCGTTGCAGCAGTCAATTTTGCCAGAAAACACCAATTAAAACTGGTGATCAAAGGATGTGCGCACGATTATTTAGGACGCTCCTGTGCTCCCAATTCCCTTCTGATTTGGACCTTCAACATGCAGAAGGTCACCGTTCATGATGCCTTTATTCCAGCCGGAGCCCCTCCCAAAACTAAAGGAGTCAAGGCGATGACTGCACAAGCTGGTGCAAGGTGGATCGATGCTTATACTGAGGTGACCACAAAGAGGCATCGCTATGTACAAGGCGGGGGCTGCACAACGGTAGGAGTCGCAGGAGGATTTCTACAGGGGGGAGGGTTTGGCAGTTTTTCCAAGAAATATGGAACGGGTGCTGGCAGTTTGCTTGAAGCGGAAGTAGTTCTTGCCAATGGACAAGTCGTGATTGCCAATGACTATCAGAATAGCGATCTCTTTTGGGCTCTGAAGGGAGGTGGGGGAGGAACATTCGGTGTTGTCACTCGTGTCACACTGCAAACCCATGAATTACCGAAGTATTTTGGAGGCATATATGGTCAAATAACAGCAAAAAACGATGCCTCTTTTAAAAAACTCATCGAGCAATTCCTCCAATTTTATCACGAGCATCTCAATAATGAGCATTGGGGCGAGCAGGTGAAAATCCTTCCTGAGAATGTTCTACAGTTAGATATGTGCTTCCAAGGGCTGAATGAAAAACAGGTGAGCAAAATCTGGAAACCATGGATCGACTGGGTCAAATCTCAGTCAGATGTTTATACGATGAGGACCGAGATCGATGTTGTCCCTGCAGATAAGTGGTGGGATAGAGAATTTAGGGTAAAAACGGGAATTGGCGACAATATGACACCCTATAAAGACCATTTGTTCTATTGGAAAGGTAATCAAGGTGAAGTTGGTGCTTTTATCTATGCTCATCGGACCCGTTGGATACCACTTTCCCTCTTTAAAAAAAGAGAATTTGCTCAGGTCCTCTTCGATGCTTCAAGACACCTGCCAATTGCCCTGCATTTCAATAAAGGCCTCTCAGGAGCACCCCAAGAGACAATCGCAAGAGAGAAGAAAACCTGTCTCAATCCCATCGTACTCGAATCTGCAGCTTTGGCGATTCTCGCATCTATCGACCAAGGCATTTACCCTGGAGTCCCAGGGCATGAGCTAGATCAGAAAAAAGGACAAGAATTCGCTGCGAAGGTCAATGCCGCTGCAGAAATTCTCTTCAATGCGATACCCCATTCAGGCTCTTACTCAAATGAGACAGACTACTTTGAAAAAGATTGGAGCTTCAGTTTCTGGGGAGAAAACTATCCCAAATTGCTCCAGATCAAGCAAAAATATGATCCGGATAATCTGTTTAGAGTCCATCACGGTGTAGGAAATTAATTACTGAGCTACAATCGTGAACCTTTTCTCGAGTGTTCTAGCATCAGAACCGGACAGATCGGGTAACCGCATCACGATATCCCCTCTACCAGACTCTAAAGGCTCAAAAACAAATACATGATCATTTTTCCCGCCGCAGATATCTGGATCTGAATGTTGATTGTTACCCTTGACGTATTGATCTGAGTGATGAATAAATGAAGGAATCTCAGCAATCTTCCAGGGCCGATGACCTGTTGTCCAGGAATGCCACAGTGCGATGGAAAAGGGTTTACCAACCTCTACTTGATTTTCTTTGTGACTATGTATCGCCCGAAAGGAAAGAATATCTGGTTTTGTTTTTGGAGTAACCTTAGGCGCTTCGATCTTTTTAAACTCGATGTTACGACGGATGATTGCTCTTACGAACAAGACAATCAGAGGAAATACAATAGTGGCAAAGAGCACGATACGAAGGGCTACACGAAGGATATTAGAGTTAGGTGCTTTCCACAGATATCGAGCAACCTTGTTCCCGGTGAATTCAATAACCTCTATTTTAGATCCAAAAAGTGGGAATGACCATTTCTCTAATTGCTTAGTGCACCACCCAGTTGCAGGAGCATTTTTGCAATAATTGTTATATTTTACCGCGGTAAATAGAGAAATTTCTGACATCGCTCTAGTATACCATAATTTCCTCTTTTCTTCAATCCGCCAAGTTTCAATAAATAATCACATAAATTTCCTGTCGAAGATCAAAATAAACTCAGATTTGGTCAAAAGAGGGTTAATCCAGAACAAAAAAAATTCGAATAAGCGGGGTTTGAGCCCCTCCCCCAAAGGGGGATGGGCTCAAACCTGCTTATTTTTCCAATCCTTTAGCAGAGTAGCGATTGGATAGCCATTTGTGGAAATTATCTAATATCCGCTTTTGCTCTTCTTCTGGCTCAATTAATAAAATTGGCTCTGAGCGAATTCTACCCACATCGATTTGAATTGGCCTTCCATCGACAAACCCATAGTTGATGTCCATATTTTGATTGGGATCTGTGATTCCTAGCTTTAGACGCTTTGCAAAAAGTTGCTCAATTAATGTTATAGCCTCTTTTAACTCGTCCACCCTATTTTCATTTGCAAGTTGATCGAGATAATCTGAAGCAATCATGGCTTTTTTTTGAAGAACAAAGGGAGTCTGATTTAAATTCATGAGATGTGCTTTCCCCTGCTTATCAATCACATGGACAAAATGGTTGACTCGATCCGATGGAGCTAGATGAATAAAGACGAGCCCGGTTTCATCTCGTAGGACAGAGTAGGCTATCTTGAGCCGGTTAAACATCTTTTCGAGGCGTCTTCCGGTCTGAAACCAATTTGTCGATATCCATTTCAAGGAATAGGTCCTTTTCCAATTTTTCCAATTTAAATACCAATTTGATTTTAAAGGAATGCGAGGGTGAAAAAATTTTAAGACATAATTTCCATCCTCACTAATGAAAGCTGTCATCTGCAGCCCCCGCCCCAGATAAGTGAAGCGTTGACAAAGGGCAGAATCCAATTGAGAATAATCGAGCCCTGCAACCACTGTCGAGTAAGATTTTTTAAATCCATGTTCAAACTGACGGGGTTTAAAGGTTTCTCCAAAGTGGAAGTAAATGACACAGCCGAGATGGAAAAAAATAGGAAGTAAAAGAAAGAAAAATAGCATGTTTTTCCGCATGTGCCGAGTGTAACAAAAACTGCAAAAAAATCCAGCAATTCCATTTGCTCTACCGCGCGGAATACGTTCCCAGGATTATATACTGCTGACACTTGAAAGCTGGAGAATTTGAGAGCGCCAGAGGAGATAGATTTGCGTCCGATCCCGCTTAAGCTTACTATTGAGAAACTAGGAGATGGGCGGGTCTGACGCAAAGATGCTCCTCTGGCTAAGGCAAAACTCCAGCTTTCAAGTGGAAGCAGTATATGATGGCTTCTTAAGAGCCAACTGCTTCTCGTCTTTGCTTCTTTCGCCGGGCTTTTCAGCTGCTTCTTGCATTCTTTGATTCATATCCTCAGATCTTATTTGTGCACATAAGGCCACTTTCTCTCTCAATTGTTATACTTTACCGCGGTAAATAGAGAAATTTCTGAAATCGATCTAGTATACCATAATGTCCCTTTTATGCAGAATGCAACTATGCATACAGTGACGATTCCCTATTTTCATGGTGAGACTAAGTGTCTAGGATTTATGGCTTATGATGACCGTGTGAAGGTCAAACGGCCTGCAGTCATGGTCTCTCCCGCATGGCGTGGCCAAGATGATTTTGCTCGGCAAAAGGCAGTTGAGCTCGCGGAACTAGGCTACGTTGGCTTTGCGGTCGACCTCTACGGAAATGGTACTTCGGTTACAGATGATGAAGCTGCCCAGTATATGCTTCCTCTTTTCTTCGATAGGCCCCTGCTCCAAGCCCGGATTGGCGCTGCATTTGCCTGCGTTAGCCAGCTACCCCAAGTGGATCCAGCCAAAATAGGGGCCATAGGTTTTTGTTTCGGGGGACTTACTGTCTATGAATTGCTCCGCTCCGGCGTCGATCTCAAAGGGGTAGTCTGTTTCCATGGAGTTTTTGCCGATCAGCGGGAAGGCAGCCTAGCCAAGACCGCTCCTCTAAGCCCCAAAGCAAAGGGGAGTTTGCTGATCCTTCAAGGGGAGAAAGATCCACTCGTCACCCCCCTCGACCTCCAAAATGTCCAACAAGAAATGACCAAAGCAGGAATCGATTGGCAGATTCATCTATATGGAAACACGATGCATGCATTTACAAATCCACTAGCCAATAACCCCCAAAATGGGGCAATGTACAGTGAGAGGGCTTTGCATCGTGCATGGCGCTCGATGCAAGATTTCTTTGGAGAAGTGTTTGGCGTATCCTAAACTGCAGCGCGGCCTTAAAACCCGGCACGTCAGTCTAATTGCCTTAGGGGGCATCATTGGATCCTCCTACTTTTTAGGCACTGGCTATGTCTTAAATCAAGTGGGACCCGCTGCGTTCCTCGCCTATATTCTCGGCGGTCTCATTTCCTATCTAACGCTAGCTTGTTTATCCGAAATGGCCGTCGCTTCACCCTCGCAAGGCTCATTTGTCAATTCGGCAGCGCGTCACATCTCCAATTCATGGGCATGCGGTGTGGGCTGGTCTTATTGGTTTAACTGGGTTATCTATATACCATCAGAATGCATCGCCGGCGGCCTAATCATGCATAACTTCGTTCCGGAAGTCTCGCCTTGCATCTGGTCGCTCTTTTTTGGGGCGATCATCTCACTCATCAACCTCTCCCATGTCAAAACCTTTGGAGAGTTGGAGTTTTGGCTTTCGCTCGTCAAGATTGCTCTTCTTATTGGATTTTGCATTTTGGCTGTCTTGATTTTTTTAGGTTGGATCGGTTCGACAACTCACACGCCGATCGGGACCAAGTATCTGCTGGGAGAAGGGGGATTATTTCCTAACGGCTTAGTGGTCTTATTTATCAACATGGTCATTTTAATGGCCAACTTCCAAGGATCGGAAATCATCGGACTGACCGCATCCGAATCGGAGAGCCCCAAGAAAGCGATTCCAGCAGCTCTAAAGAAAGTAACCTATCGCATCATCGGCCTCTACGTTATCCCTACATTCCTTCTCGTGCTCATTTTGCCTTGGCAAGAGGGGAGCGTCCAAGGAAGCGCCTTTTCACTTGCCCTGCAGAAGTATGGACTAACCCATGTGGCCCACATCTTTAGCTTTCTGATCATCACCGGATCGCTCTCCAGCTCCAATAGCGGACTCTACGCGACAATCCGTACTCTCCTGGCGCTCTGTCAGCGAAAAATGGGCCCTAAATTATTGACGCAGGTGAATAAGCAAGGCGTTCCCACTTATGCCACCTTTGCGACCATCCTTGCGGTATGGACATTACTTCTAGGCGCCTGTTTTTTCCCAGCGCACAAGCTCTACGCGATGTTGCTAGCCACCTCGGGCTTCACAGGAACGATCTGTTGGATTTCGATCTGCTGGGCCCAGCTCCGTTTCCGAAGACACATAAGAGATTCCGGGGCAAAACTCACCTACAAAGTGCCCTTCTTTCCGTACCTGACGCACCTTTCAATCTGGTTGCAAGTGGGGACCCTCTTAATCGTTCTGCTGGAGCCCAATTTGCGACCGGCCTTCTATTTTGGAGTACCGGCCGTTGTTGTGCCGATCATTTGGTACAAACTCAAACATTCCTGAACTACATGGTTGCAATGGGGCTAAAGTATGAAAACTAAAAAGTGGAAATGGGCTTATCTATGTCTTTTTCTTCTCTTTAATATTGTTATTCAGATCGTAGGAGCAGCCTTCACAGCTTCATCTTTGTCGACTTGGTATCCGACCCTTGAAAAGGCAAGCTGGAATCCGCCTGGTTGGGTTTTCGGACCTGTCTGGACCCTTCTTTACTTTCTGATCGCTATTGCAGGCTGGTTAATCTATATCAAACCTCCTTCGGAAATAAGAACAAAAGCTTTGACGATCTATTGGATTCAACTCGTGGTAAATGGCCTTTGGTCTTATCTTTTCTTTTATTTGAGAAGCCCTTTTCTCGGCTTGTGTGATATCCTAATTCTTTTAGTTTTGATAGGATGGGCAATGTATATATTTTGGCCTCTCTCTCGCCCTGCCACTATAATTTTTGCTCCCTACTTTCTTTGGACTCTCTACGCGGCGACATTGAATGGAGCTATCTGGATACTTAACAGTAGACCTTTCGGATAGGTTCATGGCTTTTGGGCGATTGAATGAGCCATGTTTCTAAATATAATCCAATGGATCGGCAATAAAAGGTACCAATATGTCCTTCCCCAAAATCCTTTAGGCCGGAATGTCACTGTTTGCAGTAGAGTCATTTTTTTCCGATCAATTTCAAATTCTAGCCAGGCTTCCCCAGGAAGCTTCATCTCAGCATAGAGAATAAGATGAGTTTTTTTCTCATCGGCGAGAATTACCCTCCAAAAATCGATAGTATCTCCTACTTGAAGTTCTGTCGGATGACGGCGTCCTCGATTCATCCCTATTCCGCCAATCAGCTGGTCGAAAAAGCCCCGAAGTCTCCAGGCCCAATTCAACGAATACCATCCTTGATTTCCACCAATGCCCCAAACTCTATTTTGTAAGACTTCGATGGGGATCTTGGCTTGTACCTCTTGCTTTTCTTTTAAGCATCCCTCCAGAGGCACTTCGATATAATTTTGGAGATCTTTATTCACTTTTTTCACGTCCCAAGCGTCTATCCAGGTCGATACCACTTCATTTTGCCCGATTTTCTGGAAAGCCAGCTCAAGTGCTTGTTCGTAGGTGAGACAAGGATGGGGCAAAACCGCATCGATAGCCAAATTCAGCTTTCGGGTCGAATGTTTCATGCTTTCAACAAGATATTTGCAGAGCAAGTACCTTACTGGTGTAATCAAGACAAGCCAATAGCTTGACAATTTTGGCGTGAGAACGGGTACATCAATAATGAATCGTTTCAATCCACGATATCTGGCATAACGTTGGAGCACGTCTTTGAAGGTCATTGCCTCTGGTCCGCCGATGTCAAAGACTTTATTATATGTCTTTTCAAAAAGTAAAACGTTTTCAAGATAAAAAAGAACATCCCGTACTGCAATCGGCTGGCAAAAACTCTTGACCCATTTAGGTGCGATCATGAAGGGTAGCTTTTCGCAAAGATCTCGGATAATTTCGAAAGAGGCACTGCCAGAACCAATGATGAGGCTCGCACGTAAGATTGTACAAGGAATAACGCTTGAGAGAAGAACCTTTTCTACTGCAAGTCGCGAAGAGAGATGGGGAGACAGCTGATGTTCATTTTCAATAATCCCGCCAAGGTAGATAATCTGTTTAGCTGAATTTTTCTCCATAAGGGAAACGAAGTTCTTAGCGACTTCGATTTCTGCCTCAACGAGATTTTCTACTAAGCTTCCCATTGAATGGACAAGATAGTATGCAGCATCTAACCCTTCAGGAAGGGGATCCATTTCTTTAGGGAAACAGATATCTCCGTATATCAGTTTGAGATGCGAAGAGTTTTTTATCTTGAATTCCGTGCCCTTCACCCGAACAAGAGCAAAGACTTCATGCCCCTTTTCTAAAAGGTGATAAACAAGACTTTTTCCGATGAAGCCAGTTGCCCCAGTCACAAGAATTCTCGCCATAAGAGCAGTACCCACAAAATTAAAACGATAATCGCCAATGCGTTTTGATGTCAAAACAACAAAGTCGGCACCCTATATTTTAGTAGGGCGGCTTTCGAAGACGATCCACAGCCCCGAGGCGACGATGAGGACAAGTCCGATGTAGAAGATCGGCTGTGGGACGACACCCCAGATCAGCCACTCATAGATCCCAGAGAACACGACGGCAGAATAGGAGATCGGGGCGAGCTGCCGTGCTT
>JAGVKY010000053.1 GCA_020050175.1 Parachlamydiales bacterium | reverse complement strand
GGAGGTGAAGAACAGCATGTTCTGCCCCACCCACATAGAGATCAACAGGCAGCCAATAGTCTTCTTTTTCTTTATCCCAAGCCGCTTGATCGTTGTTAGGATCGACAAACCTTAGGTAATACCAGCAGGAACCAGCCCACTGCGGCATGGTGTTCGTCTCTCGAAGAGCTTTTTTGCCCGTTTTAGGATCAACAACTTCTACCCACTCTTTAGACTTGGCCAGGGGGCTTCTCCCATCACCAGAGGGAGAATAATCGGTGATATCAGGAGGCAACAAGGGAAGCTCATCATCAGCAAGCACTCTTTTGGATCCATCTTCGAAATGGAGGATTGGAAATGGCTCGCCCCAATATCTTTGGCGGGAAAACAACCAATCTCTCAGTTTATAAGTGGTCGCCCTCTCCCCTTTCTCTTCTTTCTCCAAAAACTTGAGGATAGTTTCTATCGTCTCTTCGCCAGAAGGTTCAATTTTAAGGCCAAACTTCTTGGCAAAATCAGAATCCCTTTCGTCATCAGCTGGCACCCCCATGACGGCTCCCGTTCCGTAAGCTCCAAGAACATAATCAGCAATCCAGATAGGGATCAAATTTCCATTGTAAGGATTTTTGGCATAGGCGCCTGTAAAAACCCCCGTCTTTTGTAAGTTCAACTCTGTTCGGTCGAAATCGCTTTTTGAAGAGGTCTCTTTTTGATAGCGGATCACCCCTTCTCTTTGCTCGGCTGTCGTGATAGAAGCAACTAAAGGGTGCTCTGGAGCTAGGACCACAAAAGTGCTGCCTGGAAGAGTGTCGGCTCTCGTGGTAAAAACACGGATTTTGGATTGGGTCTTTTCCTCAACAAAATCGATGTAAGCGCCAATACTTTTGCCAATCCAGTTAGCCTGCAGTTTTTTTAAACTATCGGGCCAATCCAAAAGATCGAGGTCTTCTAATAGGCGATCGGCATAGGCTGTAATTTTTAGGACCCACTGTTTTAAAGGGCGCCGTTCGATAGGGAAGCCCCCCTCTTTTGAAACGCCCCCTTCAATTTCTTCGTTTGCTACGACTGTGCCGAGGGCGGGGCAAAAATTGACCATCAAGTCGGCTTCGTAAGCTAGACCTTTCTCGTAGAGCTTCGTAAAAATCCACTGGGTCCATCTGTAAAATTCGGGTGAACTGGTTGTCACCTCCCGGTCCCAATCATAGGAAAAACCCAAAGCTTTAAGTTGCCGCCGGTAGGTGGCAATATTCTGTTCGGTTGTTTGGCGAGGGTGTGTACCCGTCCGGATAGCATACTGCTCAGCTGGCAGACCAAAGCTATCCCACCCTATCGGATGGAGGACGTTAAATCCTTTTTGCCGCCGAAAGCGGGCGACAATGTCAGTGCCTGTATAGCCAAGGACATGCCCGAGATGGAGGCCCGATCCCGAAGGATAGGGGAACATATCGAGGACATAATACTTAGGCTTTTGGAGGTCGACCTGACAGCGGTAAGGCTTCTCTTTTTCCCATTTTTCTTGCCACTTTCTTTCAACACTAAGATGATCGTACTTTTCCATGACCTGTAAACAAAATAAGCTTATAATTGGGGCAATTATGGCAAAGCAGAAGAAAAAGGTCGAACCACCACGTATTCCCAAACCTGAACTCGTTCAAGGAATCATCCGTCTTCACCCACGAGGGTTTGGTTTTCTCCTCCCAGAAGGGAAAAGAGGGCCCAAAGAAGAAATTTTTATTCCCAAGCATCTTACCTTGCATGCAGTCGATGGGGACCGAGTCGAAGTGGCTGTAAAGCCCGAAATTTCTCCGAAAGGGAAAGAAGGAAAAGTTTTATCCGTTTTGGAACGGGGAAGAACTCACCTTGCAGGAACTGTCCATCAGATCGATAAAGAGGGAAGACCTTTGGTCTATGTCCCAATCCTTGGGAGTGATAGTCGAGTCGCCTTAGAAGAGGGCGAAGCAAAGGTCGGAGATCGCGTTGTAATCGAGATTCTTTCCTGGGGCGAACGGGGCGGGGTCACAGCCGGTCGACTAAAAAATGTGATTGGAACGATCGAAAGCCCTGCAGATGATATCAAAGCGGCGGTCGAAGAATATTCTCTTTCACGGGATTTTCCTGAAGTAGTCCTCGATTCCCTCAAAAATCTAGGCAACAAGATCAAACCTTCCGAAAAGAAGGGGCGGGAAGATCTCACCAAACTCCCCACGATCACCATCGACCCAGACACTGCCAAAGACTTTGACGACGCCCTTTCGATCGAAAAAAGAAAAGATGGCACTTTTTACCTGGCTGTCCATGTCGCTGATGTCTCCCACTATGTACGCCCTGGCACAGCTGTCGATGAAGAGGCTAGGCGCCGGTCAAATTCAACCTACTTTCCTGGCACCTGCATCCCGATGCTGCCAGAGGTTCTTTCTAACGAACTTTGCAGCTTAAAACCTAATGTCAACCGCTTAGCTGCAACGATTCATATGGAATTTTCTCCAGAAGGAGAATTGATAAGATATAGAGTTTCCCGTTCGGTCATCAAAAGTGACCACCGCTTTACCTACAAAGAAGCCAGAAAAGTCCTCGACGGTAAAAAGAAGAGCCCTTTCTACGATATGCTTCAGGATATGCGGGAACTTGCTCTGCTTTTAAAAGCAATCCGGAAAGGGAGAGGCAGTATTGAACTCTCTTTGCCTGACCTTTTTGTCAAAGTAGATGAAAATGGCGTCCCCCTTGGTGTTGAGTGGGAAGAATATGATATCACTCACCAGCTTGTTGAAGAGTTCATGCTGAAGGCGAATGAAGTGGTTGCCACACATATTGCAGAACTTGGCAAACCCCTCACCTACCGGATCCACGAAAGTCCCGATATGGAAGATATTGAGGAGTTTGTCCGGCTTGTCCGCTCTTTTGAGCTCAACATCCCTGATCAACCAACGCCTCAAGAAATCCAAGAAGTGATCAATCAAGCGGCTAGTACCCCTTTTGCTTCTTTCGTGGTGGGGAGTTATATCCGCTCCATGAAGTTAGCGGTCTATTCGTCTGCTAATATTGGGCACCATGGTCTAGCTCTCGAGCACTATTGCCATTTTACAAGTCCGATTCGTCGTTATCCTGACCTAGTCGTTCATCGTCTTTTATTTGGAGGAGAGGGTGATTTGGAAGAGGTTGATCGAGTGGCTGATATGGCCTCTACCCAAGAGAGAGTGTCAGCTAAGGCGGAGCAAAGTGTCAAACTCCTCAAAAAACTTCGGCTCTTAAATATTGCCCCACCAAAAAAGGAATTTGTTGCCTATGTTTCCCGCGTAAAACCTTTTGGTTTTGCTTTTGAAGTGGTCGAAATGGGTTTAGAGGGCTTCTTTGGCTTTGAAGATCTCGGAGATGACTATTATTTCTACGATGAGAAAAAGCGAAGCCTGGAAGGGAGACGCACTAAAGAAAGTTACTTTGTGGGAAGAGAAATCGCTGTAGCCCTTCAAGAAATAGATTTGATTTTTCTAGAAGCAAAGTGGTATCTGATCACAGACACCCCCCGTTCCGGGGAAAAGAAAAAGAAAAGAAGAAGAAGATGAACCCTGAAGCCATTCGCACGAAGACCCACCACTTTAGAAATTACTTTTTAACAGGTCTTGTTCTCCTTTTGCCGATTGCGCTGACGGTCATTATCGTCAGTTTCCTCTTTAACCTTCTCACTCATCCTTTTGAAGGGATGATGACAAGTTTTCTCCATTCGATAGGAATTTTTGAAGGGGGCCTCTGGTTTATTTCTGAGGGGCAACTGGTCTACTGGACGAGCAAGTTTTTGATCTTGCTACTCCTTTTTGCTATCACCCTCTTTTTGGGAGCTGTTGCCCGCTATTTCTTCTTTAATTGGCTTCTCAAAATGGGGGAGGCGCTTGTTAACCGGATTCCTCTGATCGGTACGATCTATAAAACGTGCCAAGATGTGATCCAAACGATTTTTACCTCGCAGACAAAAAGCTTTAAGCAAGTTGTCCTCGCCCCCTACCCTTCAAAAGGAACCTTGGCTTTAGGGCTCATCACAAAAGAAGAGGTGACTACGCATGACAAGGAGCTTTTAGGAGAAAGGGTCTCGGTTTTTATCCCTACTACACCTAATCCAACTTCTGGGTTTCTCCTCCTCTACGAAAAGAAAGATCTGATCTATCTGGACATGGCCATTGAAGACGCTCTTAAATTTGTGATCTCATGCGGGGTGATTTTCTCCCCTATCCGACCGATGGCCCAGCCTGACGACAAAAAACCGGAGTGATAGGTTATCCTCATGAAGAGTTGCCCAAGGAAAAGTAGCGCCTCTTGGAAAACCTATCTTTTCGATGGCTTTATCCTCTTATTCCCTCTGGTCCTTTGCTTCATCATCATTCAGTTCATCTTTAACTTTTTCGCCTCCCCGCTGGACAGCCTGATCCAAGCGTTATTCCCCAACCTCCCTCTAATCTCCTTTACTTCTGATCTTATAGCCTTCGCCATTTCGATCAGTTTGATCATGTTGACTGGCTACCTGGGAAGACTCTGGATTTTGAGTAAAATATGGGAGTCTATCCATCAGCTTTTACTCCGAATCCCCGTTGTCCGGAAGATCTATCACAGCTCTTATGAAGTTGTCAGTACCCTCCTCCGCGAAGAAAAAAGAGGTTTTTCGGAGGTGATCACTTTCCCCTTCGGCGACACCAATGCCTACGCCATCGGTCTCCTTCCAAGACGTGATATCAGCACCGAACACCACCTACCCATCCTCTTTCCCGGCACACCTAATCCCCTCCAAGGCTTTCTCCTCTTCGTCGACGAGAAAGAGGTCCACCTTTCCTCCGTCTCCGTCGATAAAGCCCTCAAATGGACCATCTCAATCGGAACAACTCCTTTAGGCTGAAAAACCTATGACTCGAATCTCATAAACTTATAGTTGACCCATTTCTGCAAAAGCGTTATCAAATAAATTCTTCAAATTGAATTTATAATGATCTGATATACTGGTGTTCTATGGAAAAGTTCTCGGTCTATAACAATCCCATGGGAGGCGCACCACCGCTTCCACCTCCCTTGCGTCCTAGCCCGATCAATAATAAATTTGATTCTCCTTTGAGCAGAAACTATATGACTGCCACCACGAGGGTAGAAGATGTCATCTGCATGCAGTATCTTTCCAAGACTGAGGAAAGAGAATCAGTCATGAAGGGATTGATGCTTTTGCTGCATAGTTGGATGCCTAAATGGGATTTGCCTGCAGCAGGAGAGAAAACTGGGAAAGAAAAACCTGCGTTACTGGCACATACTCAAAAAGTCACTACCCTGGAAAAAGTCACTCAAGCTCTCTATTCGGTGACCAAAGGGGTCGAAAAAACCTACAATCGGGTTGTCAATCTTTTCCAAACTGTGGTAATGCCGCCTCTACAAATGATGGCGAAAATGGCCCAAGCAGTCTCCAATACCTATGCCAAGGTTGAGCAGGGAGTGACACAATGGATAACAGTGACAGCGCAAACGATCGCCCAACCTATTGAAAAAGCTTGGGAATACATTTCTAACCTTTTTGAAACAAAGATCTCGATGCCGCTCCAAAAGGCTTGGGAACGGACCGAAACGATCATCCAAAACATCTTTACCCGCCTTGAAAAGGAGGGAGAAAGGATCGTTGCCTTCTTGACCCCCCCTATTGAGTCGGTCAAAAAGCAAATGGAAAAATACATGACGAAAGTCATGGATAAAGCTCGCGAATTAAGTGAACCTGTCAGAAAGACCTTCAATAAACTTGTAGAACTCAGCAAACCTTATCAAGAAGCGATCTCACGTAAAGCAGAAGAGATTTCTGATAAAATAAGAGAGGTCTTTACTAAACAAATTGAAAAAGTCCTTCCTCCGCTAGAAGGCTTCAAAAATGTTGTTCAAGCAGCAACCATCCAGGTAGCTGTGACCGTCTGGCAAGCGGTTCCCACCGCCTCTTTAGCACTTGGCTTTAACCGATTAGCACAGCCTTTTAAACGGGTCAAAGGTGTGGGGAAAGGGTTCGCAAATGCCGGCCTTAAACTTGGCAAACAACTTTTAGGCAGTGGCCAGAAGGCCTTCGCTTTTGTGGCAGAAAGAGTCGTAAGAGGTGTGGCTACCATCGGCTCTTACCTCGAGAGATTCTTACGAAAACTCTTTAGAATGCTTCTTAAGCTCATCAAGATCGTCGTAGCGATCAGTTATCACATCGGCCTCTTTATGCTGACGATCCCCAAAAAACTCATCCAACTGGGCTCGGCCATCATCCACTTTTTCGCCAACCTCACAATTTTGGCAAGAAACTTAGTATCTTCTAATTAACTATTTGCCGCGATTGACTTTGCCGACCATGTCTTGAAGTTCGACCAAGTCGGTCATTGTCACGAGATCCTTATTAAAGATTTTGAGGAGAATGTCTCTCACCCTAGGATCTTTGACACTATCTGAAGTGGAAAAGTTGGAAAAGAGAGTCGATTTAACCTCGACAGTTGTCTCATAAGCCTGGGCGGCTAAAGGCTCAGCTGGATTAAACGTTTGGTTATTCTGTGCAAAGTTTTTCCACACCTGTTGATATTTTTCCTCTGACTTCTGAATTCCCTGTTTCAGCTGTGCAAAAAAACGATCTTGCTCTGCTTGGGTCCACTCTTGAGGTGTGACAGTCGTGCCGGTTTGCCCCATCGAAGTAGTAGCAAGCGCAATAGAGATAAGTGTTTTCAACATGGTTCTATCCTTATTTTTTAAAAATCCCCTTAAACCACTTCCAGGAGTAACGGAACACTTCTAAAAATCCAAATACACAGAAAAAAATAATGGCAGAATAAACGATTCTTTCAAAAACTGTTGTTTCTCCAGCAAATAAAAAAAATGTGGAGAATGCAATGATCAGAGAAAGAATGAGATCTATCACCATACTCTTTTTTCTAACTTAAGCTAGGATTTCTTTATACGTTTTAACCTTATCCGCCACTTACGCTTGATGAGATCGGGACCAAAGGCATGCTTTTCTTGCTTTAATCCTTTAATCCCAAGATCTTGTTCTATATCGATCCATGCATATGAGGTGGCTTTGGCCACCCTTTGGATCAAAAAGACATGACCCCCTTTGTAGCGAGGGAGCGACTTCGCAAAATGAAGAAGAAGAGTATCGTCATTTAAAGGGGAAAAAATGGCAAACGCGAGGGGTTCTTTTCCCTCTGAAATTAAAAGCCCCTCTAGATCTAGCTCCTCCATCAAGGAGAGAGCTTCCTGACAGCTTTTTTTATCGTTTCCTTGATGCGTCGTTGCCCATTTTTCTAAGAGAGATTGAGCCATCGGAAGATCAGCCTCTTCAAGAGAAACAACTTCTAAAAAAGGGTGATCATTTTCGAAACGATAAAGAAGATTTCTTCTTGTAGCTCTTTTTCGGCCAGCCAGATCAGATAAACTTTCTCTTCGGAAAAAATAATCACACTCCTCCTCCAAAAAACTTTTTATAAATTTATCTTCTGGGAAAGCTCCTATCCACTCGTCAGGCAAAGGAAATAGAACGCCACCTTCTTCTGTTAAAAGTTTAGTAACAGCCTCAATATCAATGGGGTAAACTAATGGAATGAAATAAGGCATTCCATCTTGAGCCACCCCTCTCACAATCTTATTCTCCCTGTCATACGAATAGCGATACTTGTGACGAAAGAGGTAGAGATTGGGAAAATTGTACTCCAGAAAGGGTGCTCCCATGAGTTCAAAAAGCCCTTGCAATTCTCCGTAAAGATTAAGGTTTAAAGGTTCTCTTACCACACCTCTTTCATAAAAGATGATTTTTAAGAAGAGACAAATATTTTCAACTTTAGACCACCTGCATCCATCCGAAGAATGGCGTTGTTGCATAAGTCCCTCTAGGCAGTTGTGAAGGCAGAGAAAAGAGCGGAAGTATGTTGAGGGAAATAAAAAGTTGAGGCAACCTCAGCAGG
>JAGVKY010000201.1 GCA_020050175.1 Parachlamydiales bacterium | reverse complement strand
CCTGCTGAGGTTGCCTCAACTTTTTATTTCCCTCAACATACTTCCGCTCTTTTCTCTGCCTTCACAACTGCCTAGAGGGACTTATGCAACAACGCCATTGCTCAACATCCTTAACGAAGCTTGTTATGGAATTAAAATAAAGAATTTTGAAAATTCTATTCAGGCAAAAAAGCAAAAAGTTATCGACCTATTGGATAGAATTTCAACTGAAGAGGGCAAGAGTGAAGTTGTTTTGTGCCTAGATGATCACGAGTCAACAATTTTGGAAAATTCATTCGAAGAAGTATTTCGACAAATAGATGAATTGGAATTTCAAACGCGTATCGGCATTTCAAGACAAAAAGCTCAGGAAATAAAAGAAAAATTGAAATAAAAGGGCTGACTTTTTTTTAAAATGGTGGGAAATACCCACATTTGCTACAATGAAAATATAATTATAGGGAGTTTTATGGAAAGTCATGAGTCAAGGGTCAGTAAGGACGACAAAAATCGCATCTCTCTGACTCGGATCTTATCAAAAGAAGAACAGAAAAATTTTAGCTCTTTTCGGATTTACCGTGAGGGGGGAAAGATTATCCTAGAGCCTGTCATCGAGATTCCCCCTAAAGATCATTGGATCTACAAAAACCCTGAAGCCCTAGCCTCTTTAATGAAAGGACTGGAGCAAGTCAAAGAAGGAAAGACTAAAAAACTATCTTTAAAAGAAATCGACAAACGGCTGCAAGAGCTTGATGATGAGTCAGAATAACTTTCTTTTGAAATTATCAGAAAATGCCGACCAGGTTTTGCAGGAATTAAAAAATAATAACTCCAAAAGGTCGATAGAGAAGGCCGTCCACAAAGCTCTTAAATTTATGGCAGTCAATTTAAAGCATCCTTCCCTAAACACCCATAAATTCGATGACATTGAAGGACCAAACGGAGAAGAAATTTTCGAATCTTATGCTCAAAACAAAACACCAGGAGCTTATCGAATATTTTGGTTTTATGGACCTGGGAAGAAAGAAATTACCGTAGTTGCCATAACTCCTCACCCTTAGTCAGAGACAAAAAATACTTTTCATATTGAAAAGGATGGTTTTACCTGTTTAGGGGTGGGTTGATCATGGCGCGGATGAGGATGGCGGCGATGGCGGCGATTACCCCGGTGGGTAAGACGATGATGAAAAAGAGGAGGAGGCCTCCGAGGACGAGGCTTTTTGCCATGCCTTTTATTTCGATCCAATTTTTTAAATTACGGAAAAATTGGATGGCCTCCGAGTAGAAGGCGACGCCAACGACAGCTCCCACGAGGAGAGCTCCCCAGAGAACATTGAAAAACGAGACGATTAGGCCAACCAGGAGAACAAAGTAAAGAATTAAGTCGTACCCTTGTCGGACAACCCCATCTTTCTCAGCCTTATTTTTGATCGTCGCTAACGTTTCTTTAAAACTGTCGGTGAAACCTTTTCCGCTCTCTGGCATTCTTATATCCTATGAGCTGGCAACAAAACTCCATCAGTCTGTTATACCAAGCAAATTTTGCATCTAGCTCTTTTCCAATTGGAAATACCAAATTAAAAATTTTTCTTCAATGACTCACCTAAAGAATCATCTTTTTGGCTCCATTCTCCTCATTGCCGGGTGTTCGGTAGGTGGAGGAATTATTGGGCTGCCGATCATTACCTCAGTAGCAGGGTTTTTACCATCGAGCTTGGCTCTTCTGGTTGCCTGGGCCTTGATGACCTCTACAGGTCTTCTTTTAGCCGAGGTCTACCTCTGGTCAAGCGATGAGGTTTCGCTTGTCACAATGGCCCAAAGAAGTGTGGGGAAAATCGGAGCATTGATCGCCTGGGTCTTCTTTCTTTTCCTCTTCGTCTCCCTTTTAGTCGCCTATGTCTCAGCATCTGGGTCAATTTTGCACGACATGTTCGAGCGGCTGGGACTCAACACTTCGCCCTATTTGCTCGCGACAGTTCTAACCGCTTTAGTGGGTTTCTTTCTTTTTTTAGGAAGGGAGGCAACTGATGGGATGAACCGTATTCTCATGATCGGGCTTGTACTGACTTACATTTTATTAGTCGCTCTTTCTTGGGCCGAAATTTCTACCGAAAATCTCTCTTATCGCAATTGGGATAAGGCTCTTTTCATCATGCCTGTCTTTATTGTCTCTTTTGGCTATCACAACCTTGTCCCTACAATTTCTGGCTATCTGAATCGGGATAAAAAAAAGATCCGCCTAGGGATTATTCTTGGGACTTTGATCCCTTTTATCATCTATTTCATCTGGGAAGGGGTCTTTTTGGGATCGATTCCCATCCAAGGTTTTCAAAAAGCTATTGAGAACGGAACCCGTGCCTCTCAGCTTCTTGATGGGAAAATTGCAGAAGTATTTGTCTTTTTAGCCATCGTCACCTCTTTTTTAGCTGTTGCTTTGAGCTTAATCGACTTTTTAGCCGATGGGCTCCATCTCCCTGCAAACAAAAAGAGAAACCGTTTTATCCTTCTGCTTCTGACCCTTTTACCTCCCCTCTTTTTCGGAATCAGCAATCCCCGCCTTTTTCTCACTGGTTTGCAACTAGCCGGAGGAATTGGGGCGATGATCCTTTACGGTGTTTTACCTGTTTGGATGGTATGGAGAGGACGTTACCACTTAGGCAAAAAGGGGCAAGAACTTCTCCCTATCGGTAAAGGGGGCCTTCTTGTCATTCTCGCCTTATCAGTTGGAATCATTATTTTGACGATAGCCCAAGAATTTGGAGCCGTATGAATAGTCGAATCATTGGAGTTGCTCTCCTAGTTGCCGGGACAACCATCGGCGCTGGGATGCTCGCTTTGCCTATTGTTACAGGGCCAAGCGGATATCTTCCTGCTGCTTTTCTGTTGATCGCTTACTGGGCTTTCATGCTCTACACCTCCTTTCTCCTTCTAGAAGCAACTCTTTCTTTTCCTTCAGGCACCAACTTGGTCACCATGGCGAGAGATCGTCTTGGGATCACAGGACAAGCCATTACGTGGATTTTTTATCTTTTCCTCCTTTATGCCTTAACGACAGCCTACCTTTCTGGTTCTGCCCCTATCGTCCTGAGCTGGCTTGTCCCCTTCTTTGGTCCCGACACTCCCGAATGGGTCGGTTTTATCCCCATGCTTCTTCTCTTTGGCTATGCGATTTACCAGGGAACAGAAGCTGTTGACATCTTCAATCGGTGGATGATGATCGGTTTAGGGGTCTGCTTTTTGGGGATCCTTCTCTTATTGGTTCCCCATTTAAGACTCGAAAAACTGCTCGTTTCTGATTGGTCCTATCTGCCAGCGGCTATTTCCTTAGTCTCTGTCTCTTTTGGCTACCACATCATTATTCCCTCGATAGTGGGTTATCTTGATCGCGATGTAAAATCGATCAAAAAAGCCCTTTTTATCGGCAGTTTGGCTCCTTTGCTTGTTTATCTCATTTGGGAGGGAGTGACTCTCAGCGTGATGAGCTCATTTACGTCTTGCCCTGTGCATGAGTCTCTCGAGGGAGCATGCCTTGATCTCGAAATCATCCGGAGCATGTTTGGCCAATCGATCATCTCCCAACTTTTCAAACTCTTCTCCTTCTTTTTGATTGCCACCTCCTTTTTAGGGGTCTCTTTGAGTCTTTTCGACTTCTTGGCAGATGGTTTCAAAATCCCCAAAAGCAAGTTTGGGAGGATCAGTCTTTATGTCCTGACCTTTACCCCCCCTTTGATCATCACTTTGCAAAGCAAAGAGGCTTTTTTAGGTTCTTTGGAATATGCGGGGGCCTTTGGTGTGGTAACACTCCTTGCCATTCTTCCTGCCCTTTTAGTTTACCAAGGGAGAAAGAAGGGTCAAGACACCCTTTATCAAGCTCCTGGGGGCCTTTTCGGGCTCTTGGTCGTCGTGATTTTATCCTTAGCCGTCATCCTGCACGAAATCTATGTCAAACTCTGAAAAAAAACGTCTATTAACAGGCGATCGCCCTACAGGAAAGCTCCATCTTGGCCACTACGTGGGTTCGCTCAAATACCGCGTCGCACTGCAGGATACTTATGAGTGTTTTCTTATCATTGCCGATCTCCACACACTGACGACAAAACCTGATAAAGAATCGATCCTCCAGATCAGAGAAAATACCCGAGAAAATGTCCTAGATTATCTGGCCACCGGCATCGATCCCAAAAAAACAACGATTTACCTCCAGTCAGAAATCCCTGCTGCCTATGAGATGAATCTCTTTTTTGAGATGTTGGTTTCTCTTAATCGCCTTTCTGGCCTTCCTAGCCTCAAAGAAATGGCAAGGAATGCCCATATCAGCGATGACATGATCCCTTTTGGACTGATCGGTTACCCTGTCTTGCAGTCAGCTGACATCCTCATGTTTAAGCCCCATCTTGTCCCTGTAGGCAAAGATAACGAAGCTCATATTGAATTGACGCGCGATATCGCCAGACGTTTTAATCTCTACTACGGAGATTTCTTCCCTCTACCCGAAATTTTGCCTATCCAAACGCCTACCCTTGTAGGGACAGATAACAAAGGAAAGATGAGCAAATCTGCCGGCAACTGCATCTTTCTTTCGGATGATGCCAAGACCGTCGAGAAAAAGGTCGCGGGGATGTACACCGATCCCAATAGGATCCACGCCCATATTCCTGGAACGGTCGAAGGAAATCCCACTTTCATTTATCACGATGTTTTCAACGACCAAAAAGATGAAGTCGCTGATCTAAAAACGCGTTATCAGGAGGGGACCATTGGAGATGTGGATGTCAAAAAATCGCTCGCTGCTGCCCTTAACCGGTTTTTAAACCCCTTTCGAGAAAGAAGAGCTCTCTTTGAAAAAGAGAAAGGGCTGGTAGAAGAAATCGTCTACGAAGGGACGTTGAAAGTGAAAGAAATCACGGATAAAAACTTGAAGGAGATGAAGAGTCTAATGGGACTCCGTGGCCATTGGGAAAAAATTTCGCGTGTGGCCCGCGAGAGGAAAAAGGATGCCGAAATTCCAACTTGAAACACCTTTTCAGCCAACAGGCGATCAGCCTAAGGCGATTGAGGCCCTTTCCAAAGGGGTCAAGGATGGTTTGCGCTCACAAGTTTTAAAAGGAGTTACCGGGTCTGGAAAAACCTTTACGATGGCGAACGTCGTCCAACAGGTACAAAAGCCCACTCTCGTCATTGCTCATAACAAAACATTAGCCGCACAGCTCTACCAAGAGTTTAAAAGCTTCTTTCCCCATAACGCGGTTGAGTATTTCGTCTCGTACTACGACTACTACCAGCCCGAAGCGTATATCCCCAGGACCGATACCTATATCGAAAAAGATATGGCAATCAATGATGAGATCGATCGGATGCGCCTTTCGGCCACTCGGTCTCTGTTAGAAAGGGAAGATGTTCTCATTGTTGCCTCTGTCTCTTGCATCTACGGTCTAGGCTCCCCTGAATTTTTTCGGAAAATGCATCTTGAGCTCTCCACGGGTAAAGAGGTCAGGCGCGACGATCTCCTTCTCCACCTGGTAGAGATGCAATATAAGAGGAATGATTATGATTTTTCTCGGGGAACTTTTAGGGTCCGCGGGGATCTTTTGGAGGTTTTTCCAGCCTACGAAGAGACAGCGGTAAGAATCGAACTCTTTGATAAAGAAGTGGAAAGAATCACCTCCTTTGATCCTCTCACGGGCAAAACGATTGCCCGCCTCGACAGAATTGCCATTTACCCAAGTTCCCACCACGTCACTCCCGAAGAGGTGAGAGAAGAGGCTGTCATCACCATCCGACAGGAACTACGCGAGCGGTTAGACTTTTACGAACAAGAGGGGCGCCTCCTAGAGAGAGAAAGAATCCAACAAAGAACCGCTTACGACTTGGAAGTGATCCAAGAGATCGGTTTTTGCAAAGGGATCGAGAACTACTCTCGCCATTTTAGCCAGCGTAATCCGGGAGAACCCCCTTCTTGCCTTATCGACTATTTCCCTAAAGATTTTCTCCTTTTTATCGACGAATCACACCAGACACTTCCGCAAATCCATGCTATGTGCCACGGCGATCGGTCGAGAAAGCTTGCTCTAGTCGATTTTGGATTTAGATTGCCTTCTGCCTATGACAACCGTCCCTTAACCTTTCACGAAGCTTACGCAAGGTTTAATCAGGTGGTCTATGTTTCTGCCACCCCTAGCCCTTTCGAAGTTTCGGAATCGGGGGGCAAAGTTGTCGAGCAGGTCATTCGACCGACAGGGCTTTTGGATCCAGAAGTTGAAATCCGTAAAGCCACAGGGCAAGTCGATAACTGCTTAGAAGAGATCCGTAAACACACCGAAAAGGGTGGAAGAGTCCTCGTCACAACACTTACTAAAAAATTAGCTGAAGATCTCAGTCGTTATCTTAACGACCTCAATGTCAAAGCTAAATACCTTCACTCAGACATCGACACCATTGAACGTTCTGCCATCATTGCCGACCTTCGAGCAGGGACCTTTGATGTGCTGATTGGAATTAACCTCTTAAGGGAGGGATTGGATATTCCTGAAGTCTCTTTAGTGGCTGTCCTCGACGCAGATAAAGAAGGCTTTTTACGCTCCGAAACCAGCCTTATCCAAACTTGTGGACGGGCGGCTCGTAACTCAGAAGGGCGTGTGATCCTCTATGCCGATAAGATCACCAAATCGATCCAAGCGACGATCGACACCACCGAAAAACGGCGTGCCATCCAGAAAGCCTACAATGAGGCTCATGGGATCACACCGACAACTGTCATTCGTTCGATTAAACCTCTCGTCAGTACCCCTCTAGAAGAATTAAACGAAGAGGTGCCCATTGAAAACCTCTTCCACCATGAGAGAATGACAGCAGAAACTATCGACAAAAAGATCAAGGCGCTCGAAAAGGAGATGCGGAAGAAAGCCAAAGAGCTTCAGTTTGAGGATGCCGGCAAACTCCGTGACCAAATCCGCGCCCTCAAGCAATTCGAAATCACCTCGTAAACACCTCCTTTTTGTATAAAAAAGACGGCAATTTCATACATATCATGTACAAAAGAGACGATAAATTTATACTTGAATGAGGGAAAATGAAGAGATTTGTCGATAAAATCCTAGATAAATGGAAAGATGAACGCGGTCGTCTACCTCTAATTGTTCGAGGAGCAAGGCAAGATTGACCCACAGGTTTCCAACCCTGCGAGAGAAGACAAACAAGCGATCCACCGGCTCTCAAATGCAGGATTAATTCATCCCATCTCAACCTAACACCCACTCACCATCCTGAATCGCTTTGTTGAAAAGCTCAGTCGTTGCCCGTCCTGAATGCTCTGACTTAACGAGCATCATCCCTTCTTTGCTTAATAAGGTTTGGCAAATTTCAACAGGATCGAATCCGTAAAGTTTTTTTTGGGTTGTTTGAAGGCGTACAGTCATTTCAATCTTATTTGATGATTTTAGATAGCTCTTGAAGGGTTAAAAGAGTTTTCACAATCGGCCATACTTCATTTTCGGTCACAGACATAATCTGAAAAAGTCCATACGCATTGCCGGAATAGCCACGTATCCAAGCGAGGGTATTTTGAATCTGACCTTTGTGAGGCAGCTTGTAATCTGGAGGGAGGCCGAAATGGGCGATTCTTTCCAAATATTTTTCTTGATCTTCCCGAGAAAACCGTTCTAAAAAATCTGAATGCAAAAAATAGTCCATAAGAGGACCAGAACCCTCTTCGCCAAATTTTTCCAAAAGTGATAACGCCAATTCAAATCTTTCTCCTAAAGGAAATTCAGTGCCCACTGGGAAGAATTTTGCAGTTAGAAGTTGGATATTAATTTCGGCCCATTTTTTAGGATTTAACTCTTTTAGAGCATTGATCTTTTGAGACAATCCGAAAGAAAAGGGTTCTGTAGCACAAATTAAAATAAAGGACTGAAAAGCTAGATGATCTCCTTTCATTGCCCTTTCAAAAAGAACATCACTTAGGCCTGGCGTACCTGAAAGCTGGGCAATGTACATCCGAGTGAGACCAGAAAACGTCACCCCCCTTTTTCGCTCTTCGATTTCAAGACGAGCGAATCCTTCTTCTTTTACTTTTTGACTCACTTCACTGCTATCGACATATAAATGAGAAAGCATATCTAAAATGCGCGGCTCTCCCCACGAAAGATCTTCAATTCTTCGGAATCTTTCCTCTGGAATAATTGAAAGTGGGCGTCGATTTTCTCCCGAAAAACGATGGAGTCTCCCTTCTGCATAAATTTGTGCCAAGCGTAAGTTTACTTCTGCATACCCTTCCAGATCCCTCAAAGTTTGATATCTTTTTAATGGGGGATATAGACCAACAGCTCCCCCACTTTCGATCGTCAAGGCTTGCTCGGGAGAGGGTTGCAAGAGAGAAGCAAAAGTTGCAATAGCCTCCAGCCGCCCTTTTTTTACATCCTCAATGATAGAGGCAACAATCTTAGGCTTATCAAGAGGAACATAAGGACGTCCAGAAGCCGTAATGGCATTGAAAGCCTTGTGCAGTTCTTCGACCCGCCCCCTTTCATATAAGGCCTGTAAAAGTTCTGGAAGGGAAGAAAGGACCTCCCAAGATTTCTCTTTGGCGGCCGCCAAGTGGCCCATCTCGTAGTCTTTAGCAATATCATCTTTCGCTTGTCTAAGCGCTTTCATGGCTGTTTTCGGTTCCACTGAAAAGCTAAAAGACTCACTAACAGTCCAAGCCCGCTTAACTTGCCCCTCTTTGACAAAGACAGTGGTTTGTTGCCCAGGATCCAATTCAAAAGAGTGGGTAGGCAATAGAGACTTTCTGACGCTTTCAAAATGTCTTACTACTATACGGTCAGAAAAAACACCTTTCATATAACCACAAAAGTTACCTCTAGTTCCCAGGTGGTCTAGAAAACTTTTCGAAGAGACAGGAGTCATAATATCAACCTATTAAGTCT
>JAGVKY010000192.1 GCA_020050175.1 Parachlamydiales bacterium | reverse complement strand
CCTGCTGAGGTTGCCTCAACTTTTTATTTCCCTCAACATACTTCCGCTCTTTTCTCTGCCTTCACAACTGCCTAGAGGGACTTATGCAACAACGCCCTGAAAATCATAAAAAGCGGGTTAAAAGTTACATGAAAGAAGTGGATGAGATGCTAGTCCATTTCATCGATGGTCGATTTATTATTGCCCTGATCAGTAGTATCCTACTCTTAATTGGTTTTTTAATTATAGGAATCCCTTACCCTTTTATTTTAGCTCTTTTTTCTTTGATATTTTATATCATTCCAACTGTCGGAGCCTTTCTTTCGATGATCATTCCGATTTTAGTGGGATTTTCTATGGGAATAACAATGGGGATAGAAACGACCTGTCTGGTTGTTTTTGTAGCTGGCCTTGAAGGAATGATCATTTCTAATCTTGTCATGGGTAAAACTCTTTTTATTCACCCTCTAACAAGTATTATTGTTTTGATAATCGGTGGAATAATGGGTGGGATCATTGGGCTTCTTTTTTCTATTCCTGCCTATGTTTTGATCAAAATCACTTATGATCATCTTTACCGCTATCATGACGAAGTTTCTCAAGCTTAAAAGGTTGTGTAATTTTGACATTTTTCTTGCCCATTGATGCAGATGATTACCTAAGTTCTTCTATTTCAGTCTCCTTGCTATTAGGGATGATCCAGCGATTAAGGGAATGCTTGACCACCAGTAAAAAAGGGGGTAATTTGAAATTAAGCAAAACAAGGAAATATTTTATGCACAGAGCAAATCTTTTAGTATCAGGGATTGTCTTTCTTCTTATAGCCCTTCTCTACCTTTGGAGAATTTTTTCACCCTTTCCAATCAGTATTGGAAATTTTGTTTTTCCAGAAGCGGCCAGCTATATCGGACTCATTCTCTTCGGCCTCTTAGCCATTTGGAATCTAACTTGCTGCTGCTGTGGCAAATGTTGCTGCGGTGCCTGTAAAGTAAGACATGATGACTGTAGAAGAGATGAAATCAGAAGAAATGAGGACGTCCGAAGAAACGACATCCGGAAAGATCTGTAATCGAGTCTAGGGGCTCACACGAGTTGAGCCCCTGCTTTTTCCATTTCTTTTAAGGCGGCGGTAACGTCTCCTTTTCTTAGGTCAATTCCGCGGCAGCCCTCGACAACAAGGTCAACTTTAAAGCCAAGAGAAAGAGCGTCTAGCGTCGTCCAAAGGACGCAATAGTCGGTAGCGAGCCCGACGACCACTATTTTTTCGATCTTTTTTTCCCTCAAATACTCCCCAAGTCCCGTCGAACGGAGTCTTTGATTATCAAAAAAAGCGCTGTAGCTGTCGATTTGCGGATCGCTTCCTTTTGGAAAGATGCGGGCTATCCTCTCCTGATCAATGGAAGATTCTAACTCAGCCCCCTTTGATCCTTGAACACAATGATCGGGCCAGAGGATTTGGTTATGGATCATTTCGCCAATTTTCTTACCATGAGTCGAAGCAAAACTGATGTGACCTTCTGGGTGGTGATCTTGGGAGGCAACAATCAAATCGAAGGGGAAGTCCATTAATTTTGTGACCACTGGAAGAATCTCATTCCCATTTGGTACAGCAAGGGAACCTCCAGGCAGAAAATCGTTCTGAATGTCAACCAGTAGAAGGGCGGTCATGATAACTCCATGCGATGGCTGCGTATGGCTTCAATCAAAGAAAGCTTAAGCTCATGGTACTTTTGCTCAAAGCCTACAGTGAAAAGATGCGGATTAACGAAACGCTTAATTTCATTGGGGAAAATTTCGAGATTTTTCTTAGCCAACTCTCGGATCTCTTTAAGAGGAGGGGAGGTGTAAACACACTCTCCACCCCTGAAAATAGGCTCTAAAATTGACTTTGAGCTCAATTGCCGCGAAAGCCTTTTATGTCTTGTGGGATCAGTCAAATCACAAAGAATAGGCTCTTCGTTGACTCCGATCCACTCATCGTAAATAAGATCGGCGACCGGTTTCCCCGATCGATTAAAATACCGCTTTACTTGTAGAAACCCAGGATTAGATATTTTTTGCAGCTGTTCAGACAGCTTCAATTTGTATTGCCATTCTCCAGAAGGCGATCGAATCGCAGAGAGTTTATAGACACCATCTAGGGCCCCTTGTCCGCCGCCGGTCGAAAGATTGGTTCCAATTCCCCAGCAGCTGATCTTGGCTCCCTGCCGCTTTAATTCCGAAATGAGCCACTCGTCAAGTTCGTTACTGGCGATGATGAGCGTGTTTTTTAAACCGGCCCTATCTAGTTCGTCGCGCGCCCATTCGCTTAAGTTGGCCAGATCGCCCGAGTCTAAGCGGATCGCATAAAGATCTTTTCCTGTTTTTTTAAGTTCTTTACCTACTTCAATGGCCTTTTTGATCCCTTCGTGTGTATCGAAGGTGTCGACTAAAATCGTTGTCTGGTCGGGATAAACTTTTGCAAAAGCGCGGAAAGCCTCGATCTCTTCATCAAAAGAGAGGATCCACGAGTGGGCTTGTGTGCCGCTAACAGGAATACCGAAACATTTGCCCGCTTGGACGTTTGAGGTGGATGTAACACCCCCTACATAAGCCGACCTGCTAGCAGTTAAAGCTCCATCGACCCCTTGAGCGCGTCGCAGTCCAAATTCAACAACTGGGTCGCCTCGCGCTGCAAGGACCATTCTCGATGCTTTGGTAGCGATTAAAGTCGGGAAATTCAAGAGATTCAAAAGAGGAGTTTCGAGAAGTTGAGCCTGAAGCATAGGTCCCCTTACCCGTGCAATCGGTTCGTAAGGAAAGACGACACTTCCTTCGGGTGCCGCATCGATATCAAGCTCAATTTTAAAGTTTTTTAGATAAGAGAGAAAATCTTCGTCGAAAAGCGGTTTATCATTGTTTGTTTTGAGAGAGCGAAGATAGTCGATCTCATCAGGTTGGTATTTGAAATTTCGAATAAATGAAATGAGAGATTCCAAGCCTGCAGTGACAGTAAATCCGCCGGAAAAAGGAGGGCGGCGGAAAAAATAGTGGTAAACTGCTTCTTGATTCGCCATTCCTAATCGGAAAAAGCCAGCCGCCATTGTCAATTGGTAGAGGTCTGTTAGGAGTGCGGAAGTGAGTGGAATGTAATTCATCTTGACGTTTTAGAGGACCAGAGCAGACAATTTTGGTCAACTAGAGGTTTTTTTCCCAATTCTTTATGCCGAAAGAAGACACCATCAAACTCGAAGGAACTGTCCAAGAACTTTTGCCCAACCTGACTTTCCGAGTCCTTCTACCGAATGGCAAAGAAGTGATGGCCCACCTTTGTGGTAAAATGCGGATGAAAAATATTAGGGTTTTGATCGGAGACCGAGTCACGATCGAAATGTCCCCCTACGACCTCACAAAAGCTCGCATTATTTACCGTCAAAAATAATTCCCCATGTTCTCTCTTCATGAATAGGGACAGTAACATCTATTCAATTGGTGAGAACTTTAGTTGACGGTGGAATAATTCTTTCGAAGTAGAAGATGATTCCTCTTTCTATAGCAGCCTTTGCCCAATTTAAGAGGAAAAAAGGGGGTTTTTCATCAAAACGAAACTCATACCGAGAGTCTTTAACATTCATATAATTTCTAAGTTGGTAATTTAAATAAATGGTTTTTCTAGGCTCTCTCCTTGCGGAATATGCTCCTCTGCACTAAACT
This sequence comes from Parachlamydiales bacterium, assembly GCA_020050175.1. Classification (GTDB taxonomy): domain Bacteria; phylum Chlamydiota; class Chlamydiia; order Chlamydiales; family JAJFMK01; genus JAGVKY01. The sequence continues at coordinate 6,207 of JAGVKY010000192.1, read as the reverse complement.
GATCCTCACTCGTCAATTTTGAGATCGCTTTTTGGTTTCATCTTGGGTTCGAGCGTGCCCAGATAGCTCAGGGGTAGAGCATTTGCATGGTAAGCAAAAGGCCGTAGGTTCGATTCCTATTCTGGGCAAAAAGAGCTAGGTTTAAAACTAGTTCGCGAAGCACTTATTTTTTAGATTTATACTCGTTGGAGGAATAGAAACCATGGCAAAAGAAGCCTTTAAGAGGAACAAGCCGCACGTCAACATTGGGACCATTGGTCACGTCGACCATGGTAAGACAACCCTCACGGCTGCCATTACAAAGGTGCTCGCAAAATCAGGTAAAGCCTCTTTTCGCGATTATGCATCTATCGACAACACGCCAGAAGAAAAGGCGCGTGGGATTACGATTAACTCAACGCACGTCGAATACGAAACCGACGCTCGTCACTATGCCCACGTTGACTGCCCTGGCCACGCCGACTATGTAAAAAACATGATTACCGGTGCCGCTCAGATGGACGGTGCGATTCTCGTGGTTGCAGCGACTGATGGTGCGATGCCTCAAACTAAAGAACACATTCTTTTAGCCCGTCAGATGCAGGTGCCTGCCATCGTCGTCTTCTTGAATAAAGTCGACATGTTGAGCGAAGCTGATGCCGAACTGATCGACTTAGTCGAGATGGAACTGCATGAGATCCTAGAATCAAAAGGCTACAAAGATGTACCGATCGTTAGAGGTTCTGCTCTCCGTGCCTTAGAAGATGATCCTAAATACGTAGAAGCTATCCAAAAATTGATGAAAACTGTGGATGAAGCTATTCCAACACCTCAGCGTGAAGTGGATAAGCCTTTCCTCATGCCAATCGAAGACGTCTTCTCGATTTCTGGTCGCGGTACAGTTGTGACTGGCCGTATCGAAAGAGGGATCATCAAGTTGAACGATAAGGTTGAAGTCATCGGGATTAAGCCAACTCGTGACACTGTCGTGACAGGTGTTGAGATGTTCAATAAGACAATGGACGAAGCTCGTGCTGGTGAAAACGTTGGTCTTCTTCTCCGTGGCCTTGGCAAAGACGACGTCGAAAGGGGGATGGTCTTGGCCGCTCCTGGAACATGCACACCTCATAAAGAATTCAAGGGCCCTGTTTACATCTTGACGAAAGAAGAGGGTGGCCGTCATAAGCCGTTCTTTACTGGTTACCGTCCACAGCTTTATTGCAAAACGGCTGACGTCACAGGAACTGTCAAACTCCCAGCGGGTGTTGAGATGGTCATGCCTGGCGATAACGTCGAGATCACAGTAGAGCTCATTGCTCCGATCGCGATGGAAAAAGGGATGCGTTTTGCGATCCGTGAAGGTGGCAGAACGATTGGTGCGGGTACTGTTTCCGAAATCATCAAGTAGGATATAATTCCGCAACTAAGACGAGAAGGCTCTCTAGTACAGAGCCTTCTTATCTTTATGAATAAATTTGCTGGTTTTTAAGGGTGTGTAGCTCAGCTGGTAGAGCAGCGGTCTCCAAAGCCGCCGGTCGGGGGTTCGAATCCCTCCGCACTCGAACCCGTAGCTAGTTGTAAAACCTAGCTCAACAAATTGAGATAGTTATTGAGATGCAAACGTCAAAGTCCATGAGCCAAGAGATCAACGAAAAACGAGGTGGGTCCCTGTTAACCTGGCTCGAAGGGATCAAAGCAGAATTTCACCGTGTCACCTGGACTGGTCGTCAAGAATTGCTCTCTTACACAAAGATGGTTGTGCTTGCGACATTTATCTCAGGGTTTGCAGTTTTTGGAGTCGATTATTTGCTTCACAAGCTTCTCTCGCTGATGGGACTCGCTTACTAGGTAAGGATTTTTTAAGAGATGCAGAAAAAGTGGTACGTCATCCAAGTCCTTTCCTCTCAAGAGAAGAAGGTCAAGCATTCCATTGAGGAACAAAAGGAGCAGTCGGGTTTTGCCGATGTTATTGATACTGTGCTCCTTCCGATTGAAAATGTCTCTGAAGTGAAAGGTGGAACCCAAAAAATCGTCGAGAAGAAACTATGGCCGGGATATCTCCTGGTTTCTATGTATCTTGATGATGAGTCATGGGCGTTTGTTAAAGGCATCCAAGGAGTTTTTGACTTTCTTGGTGGCGATAAGCCGGTTGCTTTGACACAGCATGAAGTTGATGAGATTTTAAAAGATCTTGAAGATAAAAAAGTTCGCGTAACGCAAAAACATAAATTTGAAGTCGGAGATATCGTCAAAATTGTTGACGGAGTCTTCGTTAACTTTACAGGAACTGTGACTGAGGTTTTCCAAGATAAGGGCCGCTTAAGTGTGCTTGTATCGATCTTTGGCCGAGACACTCGAGTCGACGATTTGGAATTTATCCAAGTCGAACATGTTACTGATGGACAAAAAGAGTAAGGATTTAGGGCATCATGTCAGCTCCAGCTAAGAAAGGTAAAAAAGTCGTAAAAATCATCAAGTTGCAGATCCAGGCGGGCAAGGCAAATCCAGCTCCTCCTATTGGACCTGCTCTCGGGGGTGCCGGTGTTAACATCATGGCCTTCTGTAAAGATTTTAACGCAAAGACACAAGGACAAGAGGGGATTATTCCGGTTGTTATCGAGGTTTACGTCGATAAGAGCTTCACTTATGTGATGAGGAAGCCTCCTGTTTCTGAACTTTTAAAGAAAGAACTTGGAATCCAAAAGGGGTCCAAAGTGCCTAACCGAGATAAGGTGGCAAAGATTAAAAGATCAAGAGCACGTGCGATTGCTCAGAATAAAATGGAAGACATGAATGCACGTGATGTTGATGCTGCAACAATGATTGTCCTTGGAACAGCACGTTCCATGGGTATCGATGTTGAAGAAGGATAAAAAATTAAAATTCTGTGCCTGATTAACTAAGGTTTGGTCAGTGACAAGAAGAATATTACAAGTATAAAAGTGGTTCAAAATAATGAGTAAACGACGTCGGAAGATAGCAGAGCTCTTTGACAAGAGCCAGGCTTATAGCCTGAAAGATGCTATCGCTATTTTGAAGCGCTGTCCACCTGTCAAATTTGATCAGACAGTTGACATCGCTTTGAAGGTCGGAGTGGACCCTAAAAAATCGGATCAAACAGTTCGAGGCACCGTTTCACTACCGCACGGAACGGGAAAAACCTTGAAGATCCTTGTTTTCGCGCGTGGGGATAAGGTAAACGAAGCCCTTGCAGCGGGCGCCGATTTTGCAGGACATGATGACCTGGTCGAAAAAGTCTCCAAAGGGTGGACTGATTTCGATGCTGTGATTGCCACTCCCGATATGATGAGGGAAGTGGGTAAGCTTGGTAAGGTGTTAGGGCCAAGAGGTCTTATGCCGACGCCAAAGGCGGGAACTGTGACGACCGATATCCAAAAGGCTGTCCAGGAGCTTAAAGCAGGCCGTATTGAGTTTAAAGTCGATAAGACTTGCTCGATCAACAATGGAGTAGGAAAAGTCTCTTTTGATGATGCAAATCTCGAGGAGAACATCCGTACTTACTTAGGTGCTGTTCTAAAAGCGAAACCTGCCAGTGCTAGAGGGCAGTATTTCCGTTCTCTTTTCCTTTCTTCCACTATGGGAGCCGGGATAAAGATCGACTTAAAAGATGTCGAGACGATGTAGGAGATAGATCGCATATGAGACAAGAAAAGCAACTACTCCTAGATGAGATTGAAAGCGAAATTGGGGAATCAAAGCCCTTTATCGTGTTGAGCTATTCCAAATTTGGGGCCAACCTGAGTAACACATTTCGTGGTGAGATCCAAAAGCTTGGTGGCACATTTACAATGGTCCGTAAAAGGGTTCTTGTAAAAGCTGCAAAAAGCAAAGGGATTGAACTCTCAGTCGAGCAACTGCCTGGTCACATTGGTGTTGTGGCTGGAGGACATGATCTTCTTGAAACTGCAAAATTCCTTTTTAAGTTCGGTAAGGACAATGAAAAGGCGATTGAAGTTCAAGGTGGTCGTTTTGAAGGGAAATACCATTCTGCCAGCACCATCGAGAAGCTTTCTAAGCTTCCTGGAAAGGACGAAATGCGGGCCCAGTTTTTGGCAACGCTCCAGGCGCCACTCGCCGAGACACTCAGTGTCATGGAAGCGATTCTCGTAAGTGTTATGCACTGCTTAGAGAACAAAAGCGAAAAAGAAGGTGGATCAGAGGCATAAAAGTGCCCATGATCCGATTAAAAGTTAATTTTTAGATTTGTGAGGATAACGTGAGTGCTCAACTCGAAGAACTAGTAGATAAACTCAGCGCCTTGACAGTCCTTGAGATGTCAGAACTTAAAAAAGCGCTGGAAGATAAATGGGGCGTAAAGGCGCAAGCAGCAGCTGTTGCAGTAGCAGCACCTGCGGGTGCCGCTGCAGAAGCAGCTCCAGAAGCAACCGAATTCGAAGTCACACTGGCAACAGTTCCAGCTGACAAGAAAATCGGCGTCATTAAGGTCTTAAGAGAGATTACAGGTCTCGGCTTGAAAGAAGCAAAAGATCTTTGCGACGCGGCTCCAAAAGTTGTTAAGGACAAAGCCGCAAAAGCTGAAGCTGACGACATGAAAGCAAAGCTTGAAGCGCAAGGCGCAAAAGTGACCCTAAAAGGTCTATAGTCTTTTAGGAACTTTAGCTCCGAAGTCTAAGCAGAGATAGCGATTTATCGCCTTCTCTGCTTTATTTTTTGCTTGCGGTTTTTTGGTTTCTAAAAATGGATGATAAACAAGCGGGTAGACTAAAAGGCTACAAGGAGTAAAACTCCTTGTAGCCTTTTATTTTTTTATTGGGTTGCTTTGACAGTTACTGTCGCAGGATTTGACTGCTTCCCGTTATTGGCAACTGAGACAATGTAGTACATGATTGGGGTGTTCAATGGGACATTGAGATCCTCAAAAACAAGCTCATCTAGAGCGTTGACGATGCCAATAGGGTCTTTAAGAGCGCTGTTACGGTAAATCTTATAAAGAATGGGTTTGGGTCCGGTTATAGGCGCTTCCCAAGTGATTTTATTAAAGACATTTCCTTGGAAAAGAAAATTATTTACTTTTTGGAAACCTTGTAGATTTTTCGGCGGTCTTATTTTTGAGTGCGGATGGGGTCCGGGGGTTGTGATCGTGTGAGCAGCGTAGATACTAAAGGGAGGATTAGGAAAATTTTCAGTTCCAAAACCAGCTACAACAGCGTATTTGTCTGTTCCAGCAGCTATTGCGCTACCAGATAAAGTTAGTTGTTCTGAAGTAAAGTGTCGAGCTTTTCCCCATTTTGTACCGCTGCTGTTTAAGAGAGTAGTGGCAAAACCAATTGGTGGATTGTTTAGATCTTTAATTAAAGTACAAACGCACCAAATATTTCCCTCCGGTGAAATTGCAAAGACGGGAATTACACCAAATAATGGTTGTCCCTGAAAGATATTCAATGGGGTACTCCAAGCATTAGCTCCTTTAGCTAAACTTTGTGAGAATGGCCCTGCTGCTAATTCCTCAATTGAGTAACCCGTGATAGCATCGCCGGTCTGAGGATTGACTTTGACAACGGCAACTCCGATGTCATTTAGTAGACTAGAAATTGTGACGGGAGATCCCCATATGCCGCCTGTGTTGGTGACACTATACAGATTTGGCCGAGCATAAAAAACTGCTACTGCATCTCCGCTATTATCACCGCTAACATCACAGGCAAATGAAGTAGGTGCGGTGGGTGCTAGGGGCGAACTATTAATTACCCACGTTGTCCCATTGTAATATGAGCCGTAGCCTGCATAATGAAAGTCAGGGGTTCCGGGCGTTGTAGCCCCTCCATAGACGGCAAAACCTGTACCATTTTCTGAGTAAAAGACCGCGGGTTCAGTTACGCTTAGAAATGTGGAGGAAGGAGAAATCTGTATAGGACTTGAAAAATTTAATGTGGAGGAATCAAAACTTGCGGCAAAAACACTATCATTAAGCCCTCTGTCGACCCAAACAACGAGCCCATTGCCAGCAGAATCAATCGAGCATGCTGGAGAGTCAACGCCACTGATAGAATTGTTCAAAGGAGTCCAGCTAGGTTGGCCTTGGAGAATAGTGGAAGTGTCTAAAACAGCTCCAGAAAAATTTCCATTATTTTCAACCCAGAAAGCTGCCGCGTGTGTACTCGTGGGGAGGAGGCAGATAAAGGGAAACCCATCCAAGTTTGCTGTTGCAATGAGTGACGGATCACTCCATTTTTCTTCACCCTCTAT
>JAGVKY010000150.1 GCA_020050175.1 Parachlamydiales bacterium | reverse complement strand
GGTTGCCTCAACTTTTTATTTCCCTCAACATACTTCCGCTCTTTTCTCTGCCTTCACAACTGCCTAGAGGGACTTATGCAACAACGCCGTCATCAATTATTTTGTCCTGAATTGAAAGGAGAATATTTTTAATTTTTCCTCCCCAAGATTCATTTTCAGAGATAAATACTTCTTTTTCTTCAACAATTAAGCACTGCTCTGCATCTTTACATTTGTAAACGATCGCGTTTCCCCCTTCCAAAATTGATCTTAGAAAAGAAGTATCTCTAATTTTTGAAGGGAAAGTTTTGACTGACCGTCCTTTTTCATTTTCAATTTGGACAAGTGTTCCCGTAATCGTCATGAAAAGTTCGGCAAGGTTTTTGTTTTCTTGGAAGAATTTCTGCCGTTGGATGGCCTTCCATGCAAGATTTGTGTTCCCTATGAGAAGGAGGGGATTAGAATTTGATACTCCTTTCAATACATTTTCTTGATCTTCAGGAATTTTGCACCCATGCCTACTCTTGATATGGTCAGAAAAGATTCCCCCTTCTGTCGCCGCTGTTCTACAGATATGCTGACTTGCCATCTCATTACGCGGCCAAACGGAGCCCACTAGGGTGGCTGCCGTTTCACAACTATTAATTCCGATGCTATTGATCGTATTGGCCCAGCTTTGAAGTTGCCGGATTGTATTGGCCATCTGGGGAGATACTGTTTCAAGACCTAAAAGGAAGGCATAGCCTGCGGAGCTAGAGCCTATGCTTTTCAGGGTTGAAATAAGTTGATCGCTATTGATGAAAGAGAAGCCCCCTGTGTAGATATCGATTCCCCCGCAACCCGCATCTATTTGAGGAAGATTGACTGTTGCCACCTTTGTGTTAAGGGAGGGATTTCGAACTGTAAGGCTTCCCCCTGTGGCATAGCCGGCTTTTTGGCCATTATAGATATCCGCAGAACTCACATTTGATGTGCTGCCCATAGAGTCAAAAAACTTGTTTAGATCCTTTTTTAGGTCCCCTACAAGCAACGAGGGAAGGAGCAACAGAGATAGGATGGTTAATTTCTTGCTCATTCTCTCTCCTTAAATTGCAGGGTGAAATTGCTCTCAATTTGGTCCAGAGAAACAAGACCGTAAGAGATGGGTGTAGCTGTCTTAGATGATGGGTTAATCACAAACAAAGCTGGAAAAACCGTGATTCCAAATTGGTTAGAAATGCCGTTATCAAGTTTTGAATCGGGAAATCCCTCCAGAAGGGTTCCATCAACAGAGATAGGTACAATTTCCCAGGAATAGCGTTTAGAAAATTCTCGGATGACTTTGGCAAAAGCTTGGGAGACCTTGCTGTTCCCTTCGTAGAAAAAGAAAAGGCCATTGTCTTTGGCGAGATTGAGAATCAGATTTTTTGTGTCTTCTGCACTTAATCTTTTTTGAAGCTGTGATCCGTACTGTGAAACAGGGAACTGAGTAGCTGTCGGGTCAAGGTCGGGGCGTAATAGAAGAAGCTTGGACCAAGTTTTAGAGAATTTCGAAGATTGGTCAAACCACTTTCTTTGTTCCTCCATGTAGGCTTCGATGTTTTCTTCTGAGGGCTCTAAAACGGCTATGGCAAGTTTCTCCTCAAGATCTTTCTTAATTGTAGAGAGTCTTTCGAGGGCTGTTTCTGAAGTTTCTCGTGTTTCCCTCGATTCTTTTACTGTTTCTTTTTGAGGCTTGTCCTCGTACCAAGCCCACCCTTCAGCCTTTCTGTCGTGCCAGCCAGCATCTAGAGAGCAAGAAAGGAATAAAATAGACAGAGCAAGGGCTTTTACAAAATAGATGATTGTGGCTTCAATTTGTCGCACTGCTGGTGCGACTTTTTCATCCTGTTCGGATTTTCGAAAAGAAATGGGGCTAAAGACCCAGATAAATTCTCTTAATTGTGCCACTGCCGGGGGCACTAATTTCTCCTGTACTATTGTGGAATCTTGTCCCCTGTAGCTCCGCTGCATTAGTGCAGCAAGCTGCTGCACTAATGCAATGTCTCTATAAGATTCTGTCCCGGTAGGGGTTGGCCCTAATTTGTCCCACAACCTGTGGGACTTTTGCGTAAACTCAAATGTGCAACTGTTACACATTTCGAAGCTCTCGAATGAGATTAATTTGGTCGGAGTCATGAGTGCTCCTCAGCTAAACGAGCTTTTAATCTCTCTTCGATGTGTTGAATTTTCTCAGAAAAGTCATGTTGAGAGGGTGGATCAAAGGCCTCAGAAAGATCCATGGTAGAAAAGTTTAGCCTTCCAATTTCCTCTTGAGAGAGGCCGCGGCAATTGGGGGTTTCAGGTTCTCCCCAGGAGATTTTTAGCTGTTCTCTCGATTTTTCTTGAAAAACTCTAGAAAGCTTAGATGGGAAGCAGCAGAAAACATGCTCCTCTCGGCTTTTCCAAAGTTCTAGAAATTTCTCGTCGTAAGAGCCGATGTAGTGGCAAAGCCCTTTCTCTCTCATTTCTGAAAGAGCGAGTTCGTCAGCGGAGCATTTGCTTAATTGGATGTCTTTTGCGAGGCCATGGAAGGAAAAACAGCAGTCATAGAGAAGATCGTTAGCTGTGCTTTTGCTGCACTTGCCTTTTTTTCCGGAGAAGATCTGAACCTTTGTTGCGTCGGAAATGTTGTATTTTTCCAGTTCATTTTTCATCTCTTCAAAGACTTTTAGTTTAGTGGTTACCTCAGGGAGCGAAGAGTTGGGAGCGTAAGAAGTATCCCACCCCTCTTGGCCATAAAGGTCCTCCTGGTTGAGGGAGGTGGTTTTCTTGATGACCTTGGAGGAGCAACGGTAAGTAAGTTCCCAAAGCGAACAGCCCCATTCAGAGGGCTGGACACAGGTTTTCTTTGTTTGGAGGCAGTTTTTGTATTTTAAAAACTCGCATCCCTTTTTATGTGGGTGTCTTGCTAGGTAATGGAACCTTTTTTTCCAACACTGCCGATGAACTTCCTTTCCGTTAATTTGTTTGGAAGCTTCAAGCTCTATGCACTCTACATTTAAGAGGGTAGAGTCGAGCTCCTCAATACCAGGATTTTGAGAGAGGGAGATCCATTCATCGATTTCTTCCTCCTTCTTTGGGGAAGTTGTAAGGCGCTTTTCCGTAAAGGCATTGCATCCTTTTGTATTATCTTTATGGGTCCATTTCGAAACGACTTCATAATCGGAAAGGACTCCGCCATTTCTGATCTTAACCTCATAGCTTTTGATCGTAGAATCTTGTTTAAAGCGGGCTTTTTGTTTCTCCGCGTCTTCTTCGGCTAGAGATTTCCAGAAATGGCTTTTTTTCGATTCATGGCCATCGCAAACTTTAATGACTTCGACCTTCTTAGGGGAGGATTTGACTTGGACACGAAGTTCCTTATCGGCGGTGAATCGGTAAGGGCTATCTTCTTCAAAGCATGTTTCAAGCGTTTCCTCTCTCTCCTCTGTAAATTCGAGGAGGCCCTTGTTTGATTTTTCAATGGCTTTGTCTGAATCAGAAAAGAGAACCTCTTCTACGTTTTTAGAGATATTCTCTAAAACTTTTTTATCCCTGATGAAAGAAAAGGCCTCGCTATCCCGAACCTCTTGTTTGCTGACCTGCTCTCTTGCGATCTTGGGATCAAATTTTTTGCCACGATCTTCTAGAGGGAGTAGATCCTCGGGGTTGATCTCTTTGGCGTATTTCAAACCTTGAGAAACACTTTCTTTTCCAAAGGCTTCGCCCTCTTTTTTCAGGCGGTCAGTCTCTCCGGTAAAACCGATAACAGGAAGAAAGAGTGCCATCATGAAGATGCTCCAAAGGCTTTGGTGGCTGGTTTGACGGCATCGAGACAACATTGTTTTTTTACCCAAAGTAGATAGACAAAGTCCTCTCCCGATTTAGGAAAGGATTTTCCTGAACCCCAAAGCAGATCGCTTTTACCTAGGGGATGGCAGGAACCCGAAGTTTGAGGAATAGGGTGAACGAGCTGAGTCTTGTAAAGGCTCTTTTTGATGATAGGCATCAGTCTTGGTTCACAAAAGTCTCCCTTTTCGTACCCCTTTAAAAGAGACATGCGGTGAAGCTTAGCGATTGTTCGTTGGACTAAGAGGCTGCTCGCTTGAATGCCGCCAACATGGTGCGACACTGTTCCAGTGAAAGGGTAGAGAGAACCCTCACATCCCGCGCACCAAAAAAGAGCATCATTTGGGAATGAAGTGGAACTTGTTAAACAATCGGCAATACAGGCTGTTTGTGCTAGAGGCGAACAAAAAAGGCCTGCTTCTGGATTTAGAATGGCATTGAGTTGATCATCTCTCCATAAAGGGTCGAATTCACTCAGGTAGAGAGTGTCCATTTTACCTTTTGTGACACAGGAAAAGTCGGTGAATAGCCCGAGGAGGCTCAAAATTGGGTATTCGTACCAATGGACATGGTAAAAGCTGGAAGTAGAGGGGTTCTCATCAACTAGTCCAACAGATCCTCTGTTTTTAATACTCTCATTTCCAATGGAGATGCCTCCAAGGGCGACAAGTTTATAAGCATGACGGGTGACATCTACAAGGCGTAAGGGCTCCCAAAATGTCAGAGGAATGCCCATTTTTGGAGGGGTCCCCGGGCAGATGCAGAAACGAGAGTGGTATTTGGCGAAATCCTCTTTTCCTGGCGTTACATTTGTTCCGCTGACTGTCATAGGGAAAAGGCATTCCCAACAAACATCAGTGACAGGATTGAACATTCCAGCGGAGAGAGGACAAAAAACTAAGAGAAGGATGAAACCCAATCTCATAGGCTGTCTCCTTGGTAGAGTTTTGCAAGATGCTTTGCTTTTTGAGTCTCTCCTTCTTCGCTTAATTTTTGAAGGGCATATCTAATAGAGATGTTTCCTGAGATCTTATCGATTTTGCCCTCTTCTAGGATGAGGAAAGTGGGCACCGATTCGATCTGATTAGAAGAAAAGAATTTTGGGTCAATTTGTATGGGAGCATTAACCCCCAATTTTTGGAGAGATAGGATCTTCTCTGAAAGCTTTCTAAAGCTATTTTCAGGAAGTCCTCGGAGGACAAAAGCTCCATTTATCTTTTCTAATTCTCTTGATAGTTCAACCCATACAGAGTCAGGAACAGAGCATGAAATGCAAACAGCTATATCGTAGTTTTGACATCTTGGAATGTCCGCGTTGAAGCAAGGCTTTGTTGAAGCAGGCTCGAGGTGTTCAGCCTTTTTGATCCGTTCGATAGTGGAATCTTTAAGGAGCTGTTCTTTTACCCATGCCACAGCTTCAGGATCCATGCGAGATGAGATCTCTTCCGCCCATTTTGTATCTCCAAAGGCTAAGAGTGCGGCTAAGAAGGGATAAAGAAGACTCAAGCTCATGAGATTCTCCCCTTTAAAATGATTTCCTCTATCTTCAAATGGTCCCCCTCTTGGGTTACCTTAGCTGGGATAGCTTGTATGCCAAGTTTTTGGGTGAGAAAACCGTTTTGGTCAAAATAGGTCGGGTTAGATTCTTTTTCTTCGATCTCTAATGGGGCGCCATCGGTTAATATCCACAGGCCTATCTCTGATTTAGCCCATTCAAGTTGGGATTCATCCCTTCCATCAAAGAAAAGGAGGGGAGAAGTGAGAGAGTGATTTGAAAGAGGATTGTAGGTTGTCCCTTTCGCAACGATTACCTTGCCGGAGGCATCCTTAATGTCTTCGTGAACCATGATTTTTGGGTCATAAGTAAAAGAACGGGATGCCGCAGCTTTTGGTAAGCCGAGGCCTTTTGGTTGACGAAGTGATTTAGTGGATTGTTCCCGAAATTCAATGATGGCACTCTCGGGCAGTGGAGTAGAGCTAAACTTGTTTTGCAAATAGACAAGGAGGTCCTCTTCTTCGATGGCAAAAAGATGGCCATTGACTCCTAGATCTTTTGCGAAAAGAGTCGTGGAAAGGAGAGAGAGGTAAAGAAGGAGAGTTAATAGATGGGCCATAGCTCCTCCTTGATAAATGCTCCTCTGACGAGGCCGAATTCGGTGTATCTTGAATCAAAGCTTTCAAGATGATCGGCAGAAAGAAAGTAATGATCGGAAGGGATAACCCCTTCTGGAATGGGTGTATACGTTTTCCCTGAGGAGGAAAGGGTTTTTATCGGGCCAATTTCATGATCATTAATCGAGAGAATATTGTTTCTGATGGAGATGATATCTCCAGGAAGGCCAGAGATTCTTTTAGCAACTCTTCCAGGAAACTTTGGATGTTCTATGGCAACAAGAGTTTCTCTTTTTAGTGAGGAGGGCCTCTTCGAGAAGAAAAATTTGTAAGGGAGACTTTCACTGCCATTCATCCGAATCCCTAAACCTTCGAAGAGAATCAGCCATGAGGCCAGGGCAAAACTACAGAGGGTTATGGCTAAAGAGCGGTAGAATCTCTTCTTTTGATTCATAGACCTTCCCTCAACATTTGACGGATAGCCTCTACGACAGTAAGGCCTGAGCTCGTTAAATCTTTCAGTCGACCATATTCTTTAGCCTGGGTACTGTAGAGAAGGCGCGAGAAGGGATCTAAAATGAGACGTGCAATGGCGAATTGCCCATCCGCATTGCATATCATCACTTCGCTATACTCTCCGTGGCGTGTAGTGACTGTCTCTAGAGCTCGTAAAAGGGTTTCATCTCTCTGGATTTTTCCGCTCTCGGCAAGAGCTCCAATAGATCCCTTCTTTTGAGCCAAGAAGCACATCCAATCGCTATTGTCATAAGCGGCTTTAGCTCCTGGCGTGGTAAAAAAGTCGTCTACGCTTTGAGTTCCAACAATCAAAGAGCCGTAGTATTTACGAAGTCTTCGGGCTAGAGTTTCAATGAAAATTCCAGTTTGTGGAGAGCGGAGGAGATCCCAAGCTTCGTCTATGCAAATAAAGAAGGGGGTTTTTCTGTCGCCTAGGAAAGCATCATTTGCAATTGTCATGATGCAGAGTTGCAGGATGACCGATTGAAGATCTTTTTTTCCTTTCAGTTCTTCTAGCTCTATCAGAACCATTTGGTTCATGAAGCTAATGTTGTTTGTCCCTTCAAAGTACTTCGAATAGATCCCTTCTTTTGTGTATGGAGTGAGCATGACAGAGAGAGCCTTTGCTCTTTCGTCTGGTTTTTGAGAGAGGTAATGGGCGACGTCGGTAATGGTTGCTGAGTTGCCTTTGCTTTCCCAAGCTTGTTGAATGGCTCGCTCTATCAGGGCATTTTCATAATCGGTTGTTTGTGAGCTAGGGGCAGCCATGCTGGCAATGATCGATTTAATGAAGCTAAAGGCTGTTTCCTTATCTTCTTGGTCATCTATCCTGATTTTCGAAAAGGGATTGAGGCAGATGTGAGAATCTTTAGAAAATTCGATCTGTTGCCCTCCAATCATGGAGCACATTTTTTCATAACTCCGACCCACGTCTAAAACGTAGACTCGAGCCCCTCCTCTTAAGCCGGACATGAGAAGGTCTTGCATAAAGACCGATTTTCCCGATCCGCTGCGGCCAACGACGATCGAATTGTAGTTACCTGACTTGCTATCGAATGGATTCCAGTTAAGAAGCTGTCCTCTCCTTCCTATCAAAATCATCCCTGGCGTCGATGTTCCCATCCATTCCCCTTGGAAGGGAAAAAAGTGGGGGCATTCAGAAGAAAGGGTTGTTTTTAAGACGTCGAGATTTTTTAGATCGGCGGCGTAGTCACCCCATGCCATTGGGAGGATGGAAATTAAGTGAGGAAGGTGGAGATAGGTGTTTTCAGCTAGGTTAAATTGGTTGATCTTGAAAATACCCTTAATGGATTGCTCTGCATCGCGGATAGACTCCTTAGATCCCCAGACACCGCAAGAAAGCTGAGTCCAGACAATTTTCGCTCCTTGTGTGAGTGATCTTCTAATAAAATCACATTCGCGGAGCTCTTCTGCTAGTTCAGGAATCAGACGGATGAGATAGCCTGATTTCCCTTGGTTTTCAATGAGTTGAGAGCGCCGCCAAAAGCTATTCTCGGCTTTCTCTTGTGGAGGATAGTAAACCCCATAATGAATGAAGAAAGGATGAGGGATTCTAAAGCCGTCTCTTAAAGTATCGCCGATCAAATTTTGCATCTGTCCCATCGACCAGATGGAGGGAGTATCAACGACTCTATAGCTTTTAAAGTGAGTCCCGTTTTCCCATTCGAGGTGATGAGGTTCGACAGTTAGACCGCCGCCTTGTGTGATCTGGCTTGAAAGATTTTGAAGAGGGGAGTGGTTTCTCCTTTTAAGCTCGGGGCTTAAGGAGAAGCAAAGGAGCCCGCCAACATTTTCAAGGAGATCCTTGGGTTTCCAAGCAAAAGCTGAAGTGAAAGAGCGAAGGCTTTTTAGAACTTTTTCCTTCGTTTCTGAAAGCCGCTGGACTTCTGTTTGAATATCTTGTTCAAGGGGGAGGGTATAAGAGAGGAAAAAGCGGAAGATCCTTGGAGAAAGCGAGGTTGAATTCGCATAAAAAGAGGACCTCTCTTTAGCAATAGCCTCGAAGATCTCCTGTTTATTTTTAGATCGAGACCAAGAGTGCAAGAAGGGGTCGATGCGGTGATCGGCTAAAAGAAGGCCTTGAATGGATGCCCCTTCTTGCCCGAATTCTTGGAATAAATTTCCTAACATCGAGGAAACAGTTTCATCGCTTCCTACTAGGGGAATAGCTTCGAGGACAAAACCTATCGTTCGGCTATTGAGAAAGACCTCTTTCTCCTCATCATATGCCTCGTAGGGGAGCTCATGGGAAAGAGGGTCCAGGTCAAAATGAGGATGAAGCCCTTCATTTGTGCTTGAATACTGGGTAGGTTCTGAGAAAATTGCAGAACATTTTCTTCCGATGCTTTCAACCCAACTGAGCATGATCAATTCTCCCTCGTTGGGTAATAGACATAATGCCCTTCTACGTAAGTTCCGCAGGGAAGGTTTTTCCCTTCGATCCAAATTTTTCGCACCGCTTTATTATGAGGGCACTCTAAGGAGCGGCCTGGGTTAAAACACTCGCAATCCTGCTCTTCTCTTGGGAGGTAACCAAGAAATAGATCGGGCCCTTCATCCGTTTCAATGATCATCTTTTCTAAGGTCGTGAGGGGGGTACAAGGGACGCCGCAACCAGGAGGACAATCAAATTGAGACCTGTAGACTTGGCAGGAAGTCAATAAAAACGAGAGTAATACGAAGCAGAAGCGACTAACCCTTAACATGTTCCTCCTTATTTTTTTCCAGGACTCCTTTGACGAAACTTAGATCAGGAACATCGGTTGGATATTTTTTTCCGTTGACCTCTACAGTTGGAACAGCCTCTATTCTGTTTTCTTTGACGAAGTTGAAGGCATCGGTAAAAGCTGGATGATTTTCTAGAAATTCATCGTCTCGAAGACGAGGCTTTGGCTTCTGAAAGAGCTCCATCGCTTTGATCATCATGAGAGAGGTGAGATTGGTATCATCAGATTCAATCTCGTCCAGAAGAGCCTCTAAAAAGATCCTTTTTTCTCTTTCTGAAAGATCCCCTAAACAAACAAGGGATTGGACAGTGACAAGGTCTAATGGGACGGGATGAAACTCCCAGTAGATTTTTCCATTATCGATGTAAGTCTCTCGAATTTTTCGAAAATCTTTTCTGAAAAGAGAAATGCAGTGGGGACAGATAAAGGAAAAATATTCGACTATTTTGGTTTCTGCTGTCGGGTTGCCGTAAGGGATTAGGTATTTTTCGGGAAGGGATTCAGCCGATAAGAGAGAAGCTAGGGTCAAAATGAGAGTGAAAAGAGAGTTGAATTTCATGAAATTTCTCTACCGGATTTAGTGTAAATATCTTCCATCATTTTCTAATCTTTATATGTTTCGCCTAGTCCCGCCGAACGGTGAGCTCTATCTACACATGAGATCGTCTCAGGTAATCTCTCAGCCTCTGAGAAAGAAACGACTCTAGTGTTTTTACGAATAAGCTTTGTTAATTCTGCTTTTCGCTGATCGGTTACCTCTTTATTTCTGACGGTATAGCCAATTCGGTGGAATCCTCTGGGACTCAGCATGGCTTTTGCAACTTCGTATTGAGGAGGTACACTTAAAAAAGGTTCGTGAATAGTCCACTCATAGATAACCTCATTTTCAGCTTCCTCAAGAATGTTCCAAGTCACCTTGGTGCCAGGATATGAGGAAAGGGCAGTCTCCTTAACTTCAGAGATAATATCTTTGAGGCATCCTCCTCTGATGCGAAAAAATTGGATGGCAATCAGTTCAGACCAGTTTTTCTCATTTTGATCAAAAGGAATGCATTCGATTTGCGCTGCAATACTGCTTATGTACCTTGATATGTCTTTCCACTTCTGTCCCTTTTGTGGCATCTCCATGAGAAATGTTTCAGAGGGAAATATTTTCTGTGCCTTTCGGGGATCATCATTGGCCACTAGGCACGTCGTTGCAATGATTTGCGTAAATAAAAATTTCTTAAGCATTTGAACGGTTTGGGTTAATGATTTGAGGACTCCGACAACTTTCCCGGATTTCCTTTACCTTGTTTTTGGTGTGGAGGTCGCCTAGTTCAGCGTTGTGAGTAAAAGTAATGTCAACCATTCTCCCGGCTGTAACTTCTATGACAGGTCGGATCTGTTCAGCTCTTTTGATGAAATAATCCGTCAGCATGTCAAAGGCTGAAGCCGCCCCTTGCGCGCCAGCTTGTTGAGCTAGGTCCACGCTATTTTGGTAAAAGCTATAGGCAGGGGAGAGGCCTCCTGGAACTGCCGCAGCTCCATAGGGGACCACAGTGTTGGCAAGTGCAGCAGCTTGGAGGTATTGTCCCACCCCGCTAAAGAAACCGCTAAGAGCAGCATTGGTGACCATCTTAGAACTTTTATCGACAACACATCCTCGAACTCCGTACTTGCCATCCTCTCCAGTGACGTAGCCAGTGACGTCAGTTTCGATAAAGTCCCCGTCGCTTCTGACTTGGGTCAATCGTTCCAGACGCATATAGACCCTTTCATTGGAAAGGTCTCCATAGACACTCCCAATCACGATGCCCCCTTTCAATCTTGCTTGGACCTTTTTGGGGAGATGGCCATTGTCCAAAATTCTTAGCTTAACCGGTTGTGGATCGGAACTCCCGAAGGCTCCGCAAGGGACATCCACGCTAGAAAGCAGGACGGCTCGAACTGAAGTGCCGGCTGGAATAACTTCATCGACATTTTTGGTCTTTGTAGGGGAGCCTTCTATGACAAGTTCAATAAGGGGGGAACGGACGGGCCCTTGTGGAGATCTTTCTTCATAGGGTTTAAATGGGTCGTTCATGAAACTCATTGGAGGAGGGTCTTGAACTGGTCGGTCTGAAAGTTCCTTTAGCTCTCTTTTTAGCTTAGAAAGTTCTTGGCGTAGAGAGTTGTTCTCTTGTTCGGTTTCGAATTCTCGTTTTTTGGTCTCCAGAATAAGGTCTTCCAGATAATTCATTTTTTGCTGGAAAAGCTTGGAATCATTTTCCATCCGAGACATCCACATATCTTGAGGATTGAGATGATCAAGAGGGAGATCGCTCTCCATTTGAGGAGATTTTGATTCTTTCGAGTCGTCAATGAGGTAATAGCCAATGACTCCGAAGAGGAGGGTGGCTGTCGCTGCTATGAGTGAGAATCTTTTGATTTGCTTGCCGTGAGTGATCCGATTTTGGTTACTCATGGCAACATCCTTCCCACTAGGGCAAAGGTTTTTTCACCCGGACAGAGTTCCCTTTTTTGAAGGTAGACCCAATCTCCGCCTAAAATATTGACGTCGCTTTCTTGGATGCACTGTTTAATTCTTGAGACGTTTTCAACTCCGAGTAAATAGGCTGTATCGTTCTCTCCGATAAATTTTGAGATTCGACGGAGGATAACCCCTTTTTTGACTTGTTTGGCTTTTCTATCGCAGGAAAAAGAGATGTAATTGTCAGGGATTTGCTGATTGAGAACTCCTGCAATTAAGGCATCGAAAGGATTGGTTCCTGCATCAACAATGCAGCATCTTGGATCAAGGCACTCTTCTCTTCTCTCTGTCAGGATTAAAATTTCTGCCGAGCATTCTTCAAAATGGAGCTCAATGTCTTGAACGATTCCATCATTGGAAACGATGGAAATAGTGGTGACAGGGGGCCTCTCAACAAG
This sequence comes from Parachlamydiales bacterium, assembly GCA_020050175.1. Lineage (GTDB taxonomy): Bacteria > Chlamydiota > Chlamydiia > Chlamydiales > JAJFMK01 > JAGVKY01. The sequence continues at coordinate 20,043 of JAGVKY010000150.1, read as the reverse complement.
AGACTGAACGAATACTTGTCCGCTCTCCTCTTCTTGCCTAACTACGACATCCCCTTCAGGGCAAAAGACTTTTTTAATCCTTTTTCCGCTGATAGCGATTCGATTGTGATGTCTTGAAGAAAAGACACACCGAAGAAGTTGAGTCGTATCTATGTCCAAGAATTGAGCCGCTTCAGCCCGGCTCAAAAAGGTGCTAAGAAAAAGAAGAAGAAGCGGCAGCGACCTCATTTTTCTTCCTCGCTTAGGGTTATCCCTTTTAGTAAAAGCCTGGGCCCCTGATTTGAGAAGGAAAGGATATATCTAACTCTTTCTGAAGAAATAGATGTGCCAGAAACATAAATTGTCCGATCTCCGATGAGAAGCACTTCATTTGTTTTAGGATTGCTTCTTGCTTCGATAGGATAGAAGACATAAGAAGCATTTTCCTTGAGAAGTTTTTGCTCTTCCTCTCCCAATTTCTTAGAGAGAAGGGTCGAGAAAGATGGGTCAGTATGCCGTAGGAGAATAGCCCTTTGGTTTTGGGCTGTTTGGGCAGATTTTGAGAGGAGGAGTTGCCCTATAAACCCTCCGAATTGCTCTAAGTAGCTTCCTGAAACCCCTCGAGAATCCACCCAAAATTCTTTTTCAATCATAGGGGGGACCACAACTATTCGCTCGCTTTTCCAAAAGAGAAAAATGGAAAGAATGACAAGGGACAATGAGAGTAGAATGGTCAATCCAAGAAAGATATTTCTTTGGAAAACCATGAGCCGAAGGTTGTGGTAGTAAGTGCTTGTCTTCAAAGGAGATACTTCCTTATGTGGGATGGGGGTACCCTTTTAAGGATTCCTGCATGGGAAAAAACTTTCCTCGGCATCGTCCAATAAGCAAGGTGTCTCAAAATTGATTTGGGGTATCTTTTTTTGAGCTTTGAATAGAGGGGTTTTGCCACAATTCCCAGAGCCATCACTAAGAGACTTCCTAAAAAAATCCCAATAAAGAGCGGCAGAAACATCACGATAAATTCATCAACGCTCCAGAAGAGAATTCTTGGAGCGTTGTCTAACGTCTTAATGATGGGATGGAGTTGATTGCTTTCCATTTTGACCAACTTCGCTTAAGGGAGAAGCATGGTAAAAACGGTATCAATAAACTTTGGCACGAGGTTTACCCCTAATCCAATTCCACCAAAAGTAATCAATGGTCGGATAGAGGAGGTAATGATGGAAGTAACGAGTCCGTAGCCCCCACCAATAACTCCAGCCACTCGAGCGACTGGCCCGAATAAGAAAGAAGAGATGCTATTGGCGTGATCGGTGATTTCTTTCCCAGAAAACTTATCGTTGGTTTGTTGAACGGCTGACAAAAATTCGGGAGAGACGATGAAAACTAGCCCAGCTAAGAACAGCAGGCTGTAAAAAGTGCGTTGGTTCATATTAAAATATTTCTCCTACGCAAAAGGACTCTATTCCTTTTGCTAAAATCTTGTCAATACAAGAAATATTCATCCCACGCAAGCAATTTTTTATTTACACAAGGTCTGCCGAAGTTTATGAGTTCATAAAAAGATTGCGAATAGAAAAGTTATCCATTTTCTAGTAATCTGAGCTGAGAATATTGGCCTCGATTAATTTCTTCATATCAACTTGGACTACATGGAAGGCTCCTCAGATAATAGCGACGACCGGAAATATACTGTCTATGTAAGTTCCATTTTTTCTTCCAGAATCAAGAATCATGTCCAAAAGATCCGACGCGCCATTGATCCGACAATTTCTGATGAGGAGTGGGTGAAGGAAGCTATTTAAGAAAAACTGAAAATAGAACAGAAGCTTAAGTCGGTTGAAAAAGAGAAAACTCTAAGTATTATTTTAGATCCTGACCTATCTGACAGGCTAAAAAATCATCTTGAAATAATTAAAGAAAAAAGAAATCTCACGTCCAAGAAGCAATGGATTTTGGACGCTATTGATGAAAAAATCGACCGTGAATCAGATGTCACCGTGAAACGGCAAAGACATTTGGTTCTTGAAGAATCTGCCTCCTAATAAATCCCGTTCCTTCAAAGGATCCTCATTTCTTTGTAAGGTATACAATCATTGGGTATGTGTACATTTTAGCTGACTAATAGCACCCGTTTTTGGCTGGCTAAATCGCTCCTGTCGCTCCCGCCACTAATATCCTCATAACCTCTTTCCCTTTAACACAGAGAAGTACCTGCCTAAATCTTCAAAATCTACCTATTCAAGTCAATGGGTTGTTTTTGAAGAATTTATCATTGACGCCAAATCAAATAAAATCTGATAAGGCATGAAAAGATCTGTATACAGAATTTTAAAAATTTGAAGCAAAGATATCGCTCACCCTCGATATTCGGGGCGCATACCCGGTTTTAACAATGAACGGTCAAAATCAAGAAAATTTGGGAGAAATTATCGCTGTTAGGGGGAGCGTCATCGATGCCAAATTTGAGCATAAGCTGCCAGCGATTAATTCATTACTCTATGCTGGAACCACTCGGAATATTGTCATTGAGGTTCAAGTACACCTCGCTGCTAATAAGGTGCGTGGAATAGCTCTCACCCCTACCCAAGGAATAGCTAGAGGAGACCCTATAGTAGATGCACAAAAGCAACTACAAGCACCTGTTGGGCCAAATATTCTTTCCCGTATGTTCAATGTTTTTGGGCAAACTATCGATAATAAGGCTCCTCTCAAAGACGTGGAATGGCGATCTATACATCGTCAACCTCCTGCTATTTCCAGACGATCTATAGAATCTGAAATTTTCGAGACGGGAATAAAAATAATCGATGTTCTCATCCCCTTGGAAAGAGGTGGTAAAGCGGGACTTTTTGGTGGTGCTGGTGTAGGAAAGACTGTTTTGCTTGCAGAGATGATCCATAATACAGTTAAGACTTATCAAGGGGTAAGTATCTTCTGTGGGATAGGTGAGAGGTGTCGAGAGGGGGAAGAACTTTATCGTGAAATGACAGAAAACGGTGTGCTGCCACATATGCTCATGGTTTTTGGGCAAATGAATGAAATGCCTGGTTGCCGTTTTAGGGTTGGACATGCTGCTTTGACAATGGCTGAGTATTTTCGTGATGAACAGCACAAGGATGTGTTACTTCTCATAGATAATATCTTTCGGTTTATCCAAGCCGGTTCTGAAGTTTCTGGGCTAATGGGCAACCTCCCCTCAAGATTGGGCTACCAGCCAACCCTGAGTACTGAATTGGCAGCTCTTGAAGAGCGCATCTCCAATACTGAAAATGGCGCAATTACCTCTATTCAAGCTGTTTATGTGCCCGCCGATGACTTCACCGACCCTGCTGCAGTGCATACCTTTTCTCATCTTTCTGCAACGATTGTGTTGTCGCGCAAGCGTGCTAGTGAAGGCCTTTACCCAGCAATCAATCCTTTGAAATCCAATTCGAAGATGTTAACACCAAGCATTGTGGGGGAAAGACATTATCGTCTTGCCCAAGAAATCAAGAGAACGTTTTCTCAGTACGAGGATATCAAAGATATCATCGCAATGCTTGGTTTTGAACAGCTCTCTCAAAGTGATAAAAACCTTGTCCTGCGTGCTAGAAGATTGGAAAAATTTCTGACCCAACCCTTCTTTACCACTGAGTCCTCAACAGGTATACCAGGTAAATCAGTAACTCTTAACGAAGCCTTGGATGGATGTGAAAGGATTTTGCAGGATGAATTCAAGGATGTTGAGGAAAAAACCCTCTATATGATCGGCTCCATCGACGAAATAGCTCAGAAGCAAACTTATGGAGAGGGTAGGAAATGAATCTCAAAATCTCCATCCCAACCAAAGTGATCCTTGAAAGAACCGGCGTAGTGCGCATGGTAGTCGAAACCATAAGTGGTTCCTTTGGCATATTGCCACTACGTCTTGACTGTATTGCCTGCCTCGTTCCTGGAGTTTTACTCTTTGAAACTAAAGAAGAAGGGGAACGTTTCATCGCGGTAGATGAAGGCATATTAGCCAAAACAGGGTCTGACGTGCATGTCTCTGTACGAAATGCTGTGATAGCCAATGAACTCGGCACTATTGAGCAGATAGTCAAGGAGCAATTTTTAGTACGAACCGAAGAAGAAAAAAAAATCTACTCGATGTTGGCAAAACTGGAAAGCGATTTTATAAGAAATTTAATGGAGCTCAGTCGCCATGGATGAAAAACAACCTCCAGAAAAAAAGGATTTTCGCAACCAGGCCATCAAGAAAGAAGCCAGGAAGGTCAAAGCAAGGCGCAAGAAAGAAGTGAATGCTTGGTGGGGATTTGGCCTGTTTGGATTAGTTGGCTGGGCAGTTATCATACCCGCATTGATAGGGATTTTTATAGGCGGGTTGATAGAGCATTATTTTACAGGCTCGCATGCATGGACTCTTGCCTTGCTGCTTGTGGGTATCGGCGTGGGGATTGTGTCAGCTTTATTTTTGCTTGCAAGAGAAATGTTTAAGAAAGAGGACGATTGAAATGGACTTGGCCGAAATAGTGATGTTGTTTCTTTCTTTTATTGTAGGTCTTGGGGTGGGAACCATTTTTTATGTGGGCTTGTGGTGGACTATTTTAAGGCGATTTTCTTCCAATCATTTTGCACTTTGGTGGTGGTCTAGTTTTATCGTTAGAATCGTAGTAACGGCATCTGTTTTCTACCTGATTGCCAATGAGCATGTAGCGAGATATGCGCTTATATTGCTCGGGTTTATGTTATCGAGAAAAATTGTTCTTACCATGAAAACTTCAGGATAGGCTCATGGACATAACGCCAGATTCGATCATTCTTTGGAAATATGGTGTTTTAAAATTAAATGCTACCATTCTCGTCACGTGGGTAGTGATGCTTATTCTTGTTAGTGGATCATGGTTTTTTAATCGACGAATAGTAAAAGGAAAAATCAGCACTAATATCGAAACTCTTTTAGAAATTATTGTAAGTTTCGTTTACAAACACTTGCAAGAAATAGGCCTGCAAACACCAGAGAAATATATCGGTTTTATCGGCACGATATTTGTTTTTATAGGATTTTGTGGAATTCTAACTATTATCCCTGGATATATACCTCCCACTGGTTCTCTTTCAACTACAGCGGCATTGGCTATCTGCGTCTTTATTGCCGTGCCATTGTATGCCATTAAAGAGAAAGGAGTGATCGGCTTTCTTAAAAATTATCTACACCCCTTTTTCATTTTTCTACCATTTAACATTCTCGCCGATTTTACCCGCACACTAGCCTTAGCGGTACGTCTTTTTGGGAACACGATGAGCGGAACCTTGACTATCGGCATTATTATCAGCATTTCCCCCCTCTTTTTCCCTGTGTTCTTACATGTATTGGATTTGATTACGAGTTTAGTGCAAGCCTATATTTTTACTGTTCTGGCTTCTGTCTATATTGCAGCAGCGACAAGAACATTTGAAGAAGTTAAAACTAAAGGAGATTGACCATTATGGATAACATAAGCCTTGTGGCTGTTGTTTCAATTATAACTGCGGGTCTTACAATTACCATTGGCACAATTGGGCCTGCGTTAGCTGAAGGGCGAGCCGTTGACGCTGCCTTAAAATCGATTGCCCAGCAGCCTGATGTCACCACTCCGGTGACCCGTACTCTTTTCGTTGGCTTAGCGATGATTGAATCCATGGCCATCTATTGCTTGGTCATCTCTATGATTCTTATCTTCGCTAATCCTTTCTGGAATTACTTCATCTCTAAAGTGGCTGGATAAAATATGCTCATCGATTGGTTTACAGTATTTGCTCAGATTGTGAACTTTCTCGTGCTTGTCTGGCTGCTTAAAATTTTTCTCTATAAACCAATTCTAAAAATGATCACAGATAGACAAAACGAGATTGCCAAACAACTCAGCGAAGCGGAAATAAAAAAAAGGGAAGCAGATGAAGAGTCTTTACTGTTTCAAAACAAGAATAAAGAGTTTGAACAGCAAAAAGCAGAAAGAATCAAAAAATTAAACGAAGAAATCAAGCAACTGCAAGACAACTTAAGAGCTGAAGCCAAGCAGGATGTTGAAGAGCAAAGAACAAAATGGCTCTCTAATCTAAAAAATGAAAAAGAAGAAGTCTTTCGAGATCTCACTCAGAAGGTGCAGGCTGAACTGTTTTCTATTATGCGCAAGGTCATGGCCGATCTAGCCGATACTGATATTCAAGACCGACTTGTAGATGTTTTTTTACAGAACCTGAAGATGCTTCCCCAAAAAGAAAAAGGCGAGCTGCTTGCTAGGCTTCACGCTTCGAAAACGTTAGAAATTAAAATCGCCTCAGAACCCAAAGAAAATATTCGCAACAAAATCAAAGCAGCCGTCCAACAAGAGTTTGGTCGGGAATTCGACGTCCATTTTATTGTCCTTCCAGAATTAATAGGAGGTATAGAACTGCTGGCCAATGGGCAAAAAATCTCTTGGAATATTGCCGATTACCTCACTTCATTGGAAAGCCTGACCAATGAAGTGGTACACAAAAACTCTGAGTACATCCATGCCTAATCAAAATCGCGATCTTCGATCGGTCCTTACCTCTGTTTTGGATGACATGAGCCAAACTAGCAAAGCACAAGTCCCTCATATCAGCTTTAAGGAAGTGGGTATCGTCACGTCGGTTTTGAATGGCATTGCAAAAGTGAAGGGATTATCGCATGTCGGTTTTGAAGAATTAGTCCAATTTTCAGGTGGCCATAAAGGGTTGGCTTATGACCTCGATGAGAACGAAGTGGGTGTGGTGCTTCTTGAAGAGAGCTCAATGATTAAAGCCGGGATGGAAGTAGGACGAACTGGCCGAGTTGTCGATGTACCCGTTGGGGATGGTTTGCTAGGTCGGGTGATAAATGCACAAGCAACACCTCTTGACGGTCTAGGAGAGATTAGATTCAGAGAACGTTTGCCAATTGAACGCGAAGCTCCTGCAATAATGGACCGTGCCCCGGTGACTTTGCCCCTTCAAACAGGAACTAAAGTTATTGATGCCTTAATTCCCATCGGCCATGGACAACGCGAGCTTATTCTAGGCGATCGACAAATTGGAAAAACAGCAATTGCCATCGATACGATCATTAATCAAAAAAATAAGGATGTCATCTGCATCTACTGTGCTATTGGGCAACGTAGCTCCTCAGTAGCTAAAGTGATTGCGGAGCTCAAGGAAAGAGGCGCCATGGAATACACCATTGTCATGGTTGCCGAAGGCAATGAGCCCCCTGGATTAAGATATATAGCACCCTATGCCGCGACAACCATTGCCGAAGATTTTATGTACCGCGGACACAAAGTCCTCATCGTTTATGATGACCTGACTAATCATGCCAGAGCCTATCGAGAACTTTCGCTTTTATTGCGCCGACCTCCAGGGCGAGAGGCTTTTCCAGGAGACATCTTTTATATCCATGCCAAGCTTTTAGAAAGAGCCACTCATTTGCAGGAACGTCTGGGTGGGGGCTCCTTAACTGCCCTGCCAATTATTGAAACTGAGGCTCAAGATATCTCAGCTTATATCCCGACCAATCTCATTTCAATTACCGACGGACAAATTGTACTTTCTTCAGATCTTTTTGAAAAAGGGGTCTTACCATCAGTCGATGTCGGCAAATCGGTGTCACGCGTTGGAGGTAAAGCACAACTAGCGGCCTATCGTGAGGTGACAGGTAATCTTAAACTTTCCTACTCACAATTTGAAGAATTGGAAGCCTTTGCCAGATTTGGCACACAATTGGATGAATCAACACGTCGAATTCTCGAACACGGCAAACGCATTCGCTGGTGTCTTAATCAAACCAGACTAGATCCTTTAGCTACCCATGTTCAAATCTTTATCTTATTGGCATTTACCGAAGGACTACTTGATCAAATACCCTACGATCAGTTGGGAGAAGCAGAGAAAAGACTTAGACATGCTGGCGAAGAGATGGACCCTACCATGCAACAGCAGATTGTAGGTGGCAAAAAAATGACACTTGAAATCAAGAGCATCCTCATCGACATCGCTAAAAAAACGCTGTCACAAATTGGAGGTAACGCCAATGAGTGACCAAATGCGCGTTTTTCAAAAAAAAATCAAGACGATGAATTCCCTTAAATCGATCATCAAAACGATGAAAATTCTTTCTGCAATCAACATCGATTCGTATGAAAAATCAGTTAAGGCGCTCCAACATTACTATCAATCAGTGAAATTAGGCTTAATCGCTTGTTTATTTCAATCTCCTCAAATTCTACAGGCAGTTGAGAGCAAAAAAACTGTAATCCGAAGAACTGGGATCGTGATTTTTGGTTCAGATCAAGGCATGGTAGGTCAATTTAATGATGAAATTGCTGAATATGCACATAAGGAGCTTGCTTCAATAACAGCAGAAAAAATTATTTGGCCTGTTGGAGAGCGCGTTTTTTCACGATTGGTAGATTATCCCAACCTGAAAGTCAAAAACCCTCTTACCGTACCTAATTCCCTTGGCACTATTTCAACTTTGATTAGTCAACTATTAGACGATGTAGAACACGAGAGAACATTAGCAGAAGTTGATCAGCTCCTTATTTTTTATAATAGACCGAAGTCTGAAGCTAAATTCGAACCCACTTGTCTTAGCCTGCTCCCAATCGATAAAAAATGGATGAATAGTTTTATGGTAAAAAAATGGCCGACCAATATGAATCCTGAAGTAATTGACGGTCTAGAGGTTACATTTTCGACTTTAATTCGCCAACATCTCTTTACTTCAATCATAAAAGCGTGCGCCGAATCACTGGCCAGTGAAAATGCTTGTCGATTGGCTTCTATGCAAGTGGCTGAAAAACACATTGATGAGCAGTTGGAGAAGCAATATCTCAAATACAATCAAGAGCGACAAAATCGCATTGATGAAGAACTGTTTGACGTTGTCTCAGGGTTTGAGACGATCATGGCAAAAGACCAATCAAAAAATTGGGTGTAATAATGGAAGTCATTTCAAGAAGTCTTATCACCTCCGGTTTTATGAGTCTTGCTCTTTTAATGACTTCTTGTTGTTCCGCGCCTAACAAGCAATATCATCAGATGGTTAGGTCTTTTAGAAATTCTAACTGTAAAGTGGATGTACGCAGTGCTGAAGAGTACGTGTTAAACGAACCGCTAGAGCGATCCAATCTTGTGGGCACTGTGCTAATTGTTAACCCCAGTCTTGAATCCGTTCGGCAAGCCTGGGGAACCATGCTAGCTAAATATCCCCAAGTCATCTCCTGGGATGATCCACTGGCTTCTTATGCATTAGCTCCGGGTACTATCCATTCAAAAAAGGTTGCTTATGGGCAACAGATAGATCTTAGGCAAAAGTTTCCTTTCCCAGGCAAGTTAGGATTGAAAGGCAAAATCGCTTTAGCCGAAGCCGGAAGTGCGGAAGAAGATTACGAATGGGTGAAAATTCAATTAGCTACAGCCGCCTCTAATCTGTTCGATGATTACTATTTGATTGAACGAGCCATCGAAATTAATCATATACACATAGCCTTGCTAAAAGAGTATAAGGAAAGTGCTAACGCCCAATATGCCACTAGCCGGGTAACGTTGCAAATCCCTCTTCAAGCCGAAGTTGAGCTGGCCCAATTGGAGTATGAACAAATCTCTTTAGCGACTGATCGTGAAGTCATCATTGCTAAAATCAATGCTCTACTCCATCGCGATCCATCAACACCTCTACCCCCTCCACCAAAAGCCCTTCATCCAATTGCTGTCTATGAAACTGAGGAGCAACTTCAACAGGTAGCCCTGCAAAACAGACCCGATTTACACGCCATACAGGCTAAAATTGATGCAGCTGAAACAACACTTCGATTGGCTCATTTGGAATATTTACCCGATTTTGAAGTGTCGGGCACTTACAATACCATGTGGCCGTTTTCATCCATGTATACCATGCTTGGCGTTGGATTCAACCTTCCCATTCAACTTGAAAGACGGCAAGGGGCTGTTGATGAAGCTAGTACAAATATTAAAAGCTTGTCTTACAAGCTTGACCAATTAGTGGATCAAACGTTTGTTGAAGTCACTACTGCTCTAAAAAGAGTTTCACAGGCACGAGAATATGTAGAAATTTTGCAGGAAGAAATCCTACCCACAGCCAAAGATGAATTGGAAGCCGCAATTGCCGGTTTTGAAGCTGGAAAAAACACCTTTTTAGAATTAATAGAGTCTGAAAGAACTTTACGAACACTCGAGTTGCAACTTCACTCAGCCTTGGCAGAATTTTATCGACAATTGGCTATGTTAGATCAGGCTGTTGGATATATCTCACATTTTTCAGAAGAAAGGACGTGTTATGAATAAAAAAACCATCATTCTTCTTATTATACTCGTGTCGATTGCTGCCATCATCACTGGGCTTGCGGTTAAGTTTACTCCCACATTCGCAAATTTCTTTCTTGAAAAACAATCACCAAGTGCTGCCGTTAAAGAAGAAAACTTTGTTTTTGAAGTTTCAATAACACCCGATCCTCCTCGAGAAAAAGACAACACTTTAATCATCAAGATAATAGATGCCAAGGGAGTGGCATTAGAGAAGGCTCAAGTTGAAATTGCCTATGAGGCACCTAGCATGCCAGGGATGCCTGGGATACGAAAAACAGGAAAGGCTCAGGAGGAAAGCAACGGGGTCTATAAGGCCAAGCTAGATTTACCAAACAAGGAAATTTGGACATTAAATGTCACTGTCAGCACGCCTCAAGGTATAGGATGGGGTCGCTTTACCTTATCTACAGGTCAGGAAGGATTAACAAAAATCTCTGAAGGGGGAGGAGCCAAAAAAGAAGAGGCTAATAAATATGACGTTGCTGTCGGACCGCAACGACGTCAAATGTTTGGCGTCCGCACAGGACCTGTTATTGAAGGGCCGATGCATTTGGTCATTCGAGCTTTTGGAAATATTACTTACAATGAAACCGAACTCAGCGATGTGACAATCAGAGTTCGGGGATGGATTACTGATTTGACAGTCGACTATAAAGGTGAATATGTAAAAAAAGGACAAGTTCTCTTCACTTTGTATAGCCCTGACCTATATGCGGCTCAAAAAGAATACTTACAAATTTTAAAAAGAGAATCTAAGAAATCAAGGGAAGAGGTTGAAGGTGCTAAGCCCATCATAAAATCAGCGATAGAACGTCTAAAGCTTTGGGGTATATCCGATGAGCAAATCGATGAAATTACCTCTAAGCAAGAACCCTTTGAAAAGATGCCCTTTATAGCTGCTGTGGATGGGTATGTCATTGAAAAGGATGTCGTTGAAGGGGACATCGTTGAACCGGGGATGAAAGTTTTCCGCATCGTCCCAATTACGAATGTCTGGCTAAAAGCCGAAATTTATCAGTCCGATATCTTGCGAATCCGGCCTGGTGACAAGGCAACTATTACTCTGCCTTATCTACCTGGGAAAACTTACAGCGCACATGCTTCTTATATCTATCCCTATTTGAATGGAAACGCCAGGACAGGACAGGTGCTTTTTCAATTGGATAATCCCGTTCAAGAGCTACTACCCGATATGTATGCAAATGTCGAACTTGATATCGCTTTGGGGGTGCGCTTACAAGTACCAGAATCTGCGGTGATATATCTCGGAGATGGTCGGTTAGTTTTTCTCGATTTGGGAGATGGTCGCTTGAGCCCTAAGAAAATAAAAGTGGGATTGCGAAGCAATGGGTATTATGAAGTGCTTTCAGGTCTTAAATTAGGTGATCGGGTAGTAACATCTGGAAACTTTCTTATTGCCGCTGAAAGTCGAATCCTTACAGCGATGCAATATTGGGGCGTAGAAGATGAACCAAAATGAGAAAAGTGAGCCCTCATTCATTTCTAAAATCATCTCCGGTTGTGCTAACAATATTGTACTAACGATCCTTTTAATTGCTGGGTTAGGTGTATGGGCGGTTCAATCTTTGCGTCAAGTACCTATGGATGCGATCCCAGACTTATCTGATGTGCAAGTGATCGTTTACACAGAATGGCCTGGAAGAACTCCTGAATTAGTTGAAGACCAGATTACTTATCCTATATCTTCGGAATTTCTTTCGGCCCCTAAAGTAAAATATGTCAGAGGTTTATCTGCTTTTGGTTATTCATTTGTCTATATTATTTTTGAAGACGGGACAGATATCTATTGGGCAAGAAGCAGAATCATTGAGTATTTAGGGGGCATCCAAGCCAAGCTCCCAGAAGGAGTAACGCCAACACTTGGCCCCGATGCTACCGGCGTTGGTTGGGTATATGGTTACGCAGTCGTTGATGAAACAGGTGAGAATGATTTGGAACAACTTCGTTCCATTCAAGATTGGAAAATTCGTTATGCATTGAGAAGTGTCCATGGTGTTTCTGAGATTGCTTCAGTTGGTGGATTTGTCAAACAGTATCAAGTGAATATTGATCCTAATAAATTGCGTTCCTACAACATTTCGATAGAAGCTGTCTCACAAGCAATCAAAGAATCGAACAATGATACAGGTGGGGAGGTCATTGAGATTGCTGAATTTGAATATATGGTTCGCGCTCGTGGCTATATAAAAAATATTCAAGATCTTGAAGAGATCGTGCTCACCTTGGACGAAAAGAAGAATCCCATCTATCTCCGCGATGTCGCCGTGGTCCAACTCGGTCCCGAAACGCAACGGGCGGTCACAGATCTCGATGGAAAAGGAAATGTGGTGGCCGGCATCGTTGTGATGCGATATGGGGAAAATCCTTTGAGGGTTATCCAGGACGTAAAAGCCAAATTGAAGGAAATTGAACCGAGTTTACCAAAAGGGGTGAAACTCGTGACTTGGTATGATCGTTCAGAACTCATTGAAGGATCCATCAAAACTCTGACCGACACTTTAATTGAACAGATGATCGTTGTCAGCGTCATTGTTTTTATTTTTCTGCTCAACGTAAAAAGTGCCTTGATTCCCATTTTAGCACTTCCGCTTGCCGTCTTACTCGCCTTTATTCCTCTTTTTTATCAAGGACTGTCTGCCAATATTATGTCTCTAGGGGGTATTGCATTGGCTATTGGTTCTATGGTGGATGCCTCTATCATTATTATAGAAAACATTAATAAGAAGTACGAGAAATGGGAGCTCGAAGGTCGCCCTGGTACACGGCTAGGCATGCTGATCGAAGCCATGCAAGAGGTTGGGCCCTCCATCTTTTTCTCGTTGTTGGTCATGACTGTAGCATTCATGCCCATTTTTTCACTAAGTGGACGAGAAGGGCGTCTATTTAAGCCTTTGGCATTTACGACAACTTACGCTCTTGGGTGGGCAGCTATCCTTTCTATAACACTTATTCCTGCCATAGCCGCATTAGTCATAAGAGGGAAGATATCGAAAGAAGAAAAAAATCCCCTTAATCGCTGGATTATTGCGCTATATATTCCAGTTGTGAATTTTGTAGTAAAAAACCCTAAGAAAGTTATTTTAGTAGCATTTTTGTTTCTAATTCCAGTCATCCCTTTGTGGCTAAGTCTGGGAAGAGAATTTATGCCGCCATTATATGAAGGAACACTCCTTTATATGCCGACGACATCTCCAGGAATGTCGATCACCGAAGCAGGCAATTTTTTACAGGCTTCGGATCAAGAGATCATGCAGTTTCCAGAAGTGCAGTCAGTTTTAGGCAAAATGGGCAAAGCCAACACCGCGACCGATCCCGCTCCTATCAGCATGGTTGAAACAACCATTGTTCTAAAACCAAAAAACCAATGGCGTCCAGGAGTCACTTATGAGGGACTTATTAAAGAAATGAACGGAAAATTGCAATATCCAGGGATGACGAATATCTGGTGGCAGCCTATACAAACGCGTACCGAAATGCTTGCAACGGGGATTCGCAGTCCTATAGGGATTTTAGTCTATGGAGATGACCTTGCACAAATAGAAAAAACATCCTTAGACATTGAAGCAGCAGTATCTAAAATACCTGGTACACTAAGTGCCTACGCTGAACGATCTGTAGGTGCCTTTTACATGGATTTTGCAGTAAATCGTCGCGAAGCCTCACGCTATGGTTTACGTGTCAAAAACATTGAAGATATCATCACTTCAGCTATTGGGGGGATGAATGTAACGACAACGATTGAAAAGCGCGAGCGCTACCCCGTCAATGTCCGTTATGCACGAGAATTCCGAGAAGATCCAGATACTCTACGACGCGTCTTTGTTACTACAGAAGCTGGTGATCAAATACCTCTATCTCAAGTCTCATCAATTAATTTTGTACGAGGGCCAGATATGGTGCGCAGTCAAAATGCTAACCTAGTGGGATTTGTGTACGTTGATCCAGGCGAAGTTCCTCTTGTTGATTATGTCAAACAGGCAAAAGAGGCCGTCAAAGATGAAGTCGTCATACCGGCTGGAATGAGTTTAGAATGGGCGGGCCAGTTTCTTTATTTTCAAAGTGCTATGGAACAACTTAGGACAATTTTACCAGTGACTTTGTTGGCAGTTTTTATTTTGTTGTACTTCAACACAAAGTCTTTCGTGGAAACAGGTATCGTTTTATTAGCCGTACCTTTTTCTCTAATTGGTGCTCTGTGGTTACTTTATTTTTTGAATTATAATCTCAGTATTGCTGTTTGGGTAGGATTCATTGCCTTAGCTGGGTTGGATGCAGAAACGGGTGTTGTCATGCTTCTTTATCTAACACTTGCTTACAATCGCCGGAAACAGGAAGGAAAGTTGAATTCCCTTGCTGATTTACAGGATTCTGTCGTGGAAGGTGCGGCTAAACGTATTCGCCCAAAACTAATGACAGTTTCGGTGGCCATGCTTGGATTATTACCACTTCTATGGAGCACAGGTGAAGGTGCGGACGTGATGAAACGCGTTGCAGCCCCCATGGTAGGTGGTCTTGCCACATCATTTATTAGTGAACTTTTTATCTATCCAGCCATTTTTTTCATCTGGAAAAATCGTGAATTTAAGAAATTAGCAAAGTCTAGTGACCCAGCTCAATAAGGTATTATGGAACAGTGTGCAACCTTAAAATCTACCTTGCATCAGGAAGAACTTAAAAGACCCATTAGCCCAGAAGAGGTAGGGAGGATCGATGCCTATTGGAGAGCTGCAAACTATCTTTCTGTAGGGCAAATCTATCTGCTAGATAATCCGCTTCTTAAAAAGCCGCTCACACTACAACATATTAAGAGTAGGCTTTTAGGGCATTGGGGAACAACACCTGGGTTGAATTTTATTTATGCTCATCTCAACCGTCTGATCAAAGCACATAATCTAGACATGCTCTTTTTGGCTGGTCCGGGACATGGTGGCCCAGGAGTTGTCGCTAATGTTTATCTTGAAGGCACGTATTCAGAATTCTATCCCAATATCTCTCAAAATGAAGAAGGAATGAAGAAGCTCTTCAAACAATTTTCTTTTCCTGGGGGAATTCCTAGCCACGTGGCGCCTGAAACTCCTGGGTCAATCAACGAGGGAGGTGAGCTTGGGTATGTCATGTCGCATGCTTATGGTGCAGTATTCGATAATCCTGACCTCATTGCTTGTTGTGTAGTTGGAGATGGAGAAGCTGAAACTGGTCCATTAGCAGCTAGCTGGCACTCGAATAAATTTCTCAATCCCATTCATGACGGTGCGGTACTACCTATCCTCCATCTAAATGGCTTTAAAATTGCCAATCCCACAGTGCTTGCTCGTATTGATCAAGACGAATTGGAAGATCTCTTTCGGGGCTATGGTTACCAGCCCTATTTTGTTGCTGGATCAGATCCCGAAACAATGCATCGATTGATGGCGGCAACATTAGATGTTGTCGTTGCTAAAATTAAAGATATTCAACAGCGTGCACGCGTCCAAAATATCAGCAAACGACCTCGCTGGCCAATGATTATTTTGCAGACGCCGAAAGGGTGGACAGGTCTTAAACAAATTGATGGGAAGCAAGTTGAAGGCTCCTGGCGCTCACATCAAGTCCCTTTTACAGACTTTGCCACTAATCCAAGTCGACTAAAACTTCTAGAAGACTGGATGAAAAGCTATCGACCAGAGGAACTCTTTGATGAACAGGGTAAATTTAAACAGGAATTTGCAGACTTGGCTCCCCATGGGAATCGTAGAATGGGAGCAAATCCTCATGCCAATGGAGGAGTTTTACTAAGAGATCTGCGCATGCCTGATTTCCGCGATTATGCTGTATCAGTGACCAAGCCTGGGATCGTTGAGGGTGAAGCTACGCGTATCTTGGGATGCTTTTTACGCGATATCATGAAATTGAATATGGAAAGTCGAAATTTCCGTGTGATGGGGCCTGATGAGACCGCTTCAAATCGACTAGATGCCTTGTTTGAAGTCACGGGACGTGCATTTGATGGAAAGATCTATTCAAGTGATGATGATTATCTTTCTCCCAACGGGAGAGTCATGGAAATATTAAGCGAACATATGTGTCAAGGATGGCTTGAAGGTTATCTTCTGACGGGGAGACACGGCTTGTTTTCCTGCTACGAGGCATTTATTCACATTATCGATTCGATGTTTAATCAACATGCAAAATGGCTCAAAACAACGCGACACATCCCTTGGCGCCATCCGGTTGCTTCGTTAAACTACCTTTTAACTTCGCATGTATGGCGTCAAGATCATAATGGATTTTCTCATCAAGACCCCGGCTTTATCGACCATGTCGTGAACAAAAAGGCTGAAGTCATTCGAGTTTATTTGCCACCAGACGCAAACACCCTACTCTCCGTCGCTGATCACTGCCTTAGAAGCCGCAACTATGTCAATGTGATTGTCGCTGGAAAACAGCCAGCTCTACAATATCTCGCTATGGATGAAGCGGTTCAGCATTGTGCTAAGGGTATTGGAATATGGAAATGGGCCAGCAATGATTTTAATAGTGAACCTGATGTCGTCATGGCTTGTGCTGGAGATGTTCCTACAATGGAAACCTTAGCGGCTATAGACTTGCTTCGGTGTCATGTTCCTGATTTAAAAATCCGTTTTATCAATGTCATCGATTTAATGGTCCTTCAACCAAAAAGCGAACATCCCCATGGTCTTTCAGATCAAGAATTTGACGAACTATTTACAATCGATAAACCGATTGTTTTTGCTTTCCACGGCTATCCTTGGCTAATCCATCGTCTGACCTATAGGAGAACAAACCACAAAAATCTCCATGTTCGGGGATACAAAGAGGAAGGGACAACGACTACGCCCTTTGACATGGTTGTTCTTAATGATCTAGATCGCTTCCATTTGTTTGTTGATACAGTGGAAAGAGTGCCGCGTTTTTCCAAGATGACTGCTTATATAAGAGAATTGGCTGAAAGCAAATTACTGGAACACAAAAAATACATTCAACAGTTTGGCGATGATTTACCAGAAATTCGTGACTGGAAATGGCCCTATTAGAGGAAATATGAATGGCTAAATCGCAAGTAATTGGGATAACAGTGAAAGGAATGTCCCATGATATGCCTAACACAAATGAGATGAATCAAATGAAGCACATGGGACATTAATAATGAATAAAATTTTCATTTTAAGTTTATTATGCTTGATGAGTTTTACCTTTCTTTTTGGTCACGAAGGCCATAAAGAAATGCATGAAAATAAATCAATTAAAGAAAGCGTTCAAACAACACAAGATCAACCAGCAGTCAAACTATATGAAGGCAGACCCCAAAGTTGGACCCAATGGATCGGCAGCTTTCATTTCATTTTTCTGCATTTTCCCATCGCTTTAATTGTCATGACAGTTATTTCTGAGATACTTTTTGCTTGGTACGTAAGCCCCATTTTTGACTATGCCTCTCGTTTTATGCTGTTTGCAGCAGCAATTTCAGCAATTCCGACAGCCCTTCTTGGCCTGACTTATAGTTATACAGCCTCCTATAATGGTCTGTTAGCCGATTTTGTGTGGTGGCATATGTGGTTTGGCTCTGCAACAGCTGTTTTTGCGATTTTCGTGGCTTTTATGCGCGAGCGGTTGGGAATAAGTAAACTTTATTACACCAGTCTTGTTCTTTTATTTTTGCTGGTGAATGTCACAGGATTTTTAGGAGGTGGCATGACATTTGGGCCGTACCACATGCATCCTCCCCTTTAACACATAGGAATATCATGGATAGCGAAACCATAGCCTTTTTCTCGATGGAAATTGCTCTCGAAGAAGGCATTCCAACCTATAGTGGTGGTTTAGGAGTTTTAGCTGGAGACATGTTGCGCTCTGCCGCTGATCAAAAACTTCCGATGGCTGCAGTTACCCTTCTCTATCGTAAAGGGTATTTCTATCAAAAGTTAAATTCTGAGGGGGTCCAGAGCGAACTGCCTGTAGTATGGATTGTATCGGACTTTTTACAAGAACTTCCTCAACGTATATAGGTGAATGTTGAAGGAAGAAAAATACAAGTAAGAGCTTGGCGATACAATATTACAAGCAAAGAAGGGTCTAGTGTCCCTGTTTATTTATTGGATACCGATTTGCCTGAAAACAGTGCATGGGACAGAACTTTAACCCATTTTCTTTATGGGGGTGATCAATATTATCGATTTTGCCAAGAGATCGTGTTGGGGATTGGGGGCGTTAGGATGTTACGGGCTCTCGGCTATGAGAACATTAGACGTTTTCATATGAATGAGGGGCACGCGAGTCTTTTAACACTGGAACTTTTAGATGAAGCAGCTCTAAAAGCAAATAAAAAGCAGTTTACACATGAAGAGGTCGAGGTTGTTAGGAAACAGTGCATTTTTACGACTCACACCCCTGTAGTGGCGGGTCATGATCAATTTCCACTAGACATGGTTGAAAAGGTTCTACAACGTAAAGAAATTTTCGACATGAAAGAGGTTTTTTGTTGCGAAGGGATTCTAAATACGACCTTTTTAGCTCTAAATCTCAGCCATTATATCAATGGTGTAGCCAAACGGCATGGTGAAATTACTCGCCTTATGTTCGCTAAATATTCCATTGATTCAATTACAAATGGCGTTCATGCAGCAACATGGGTGTCTCCCTCATTTATGGAATTATTTGATCGCCACATTCCTGGTTGGAGAGAAGATAACTTCAGTTTACGATCTGCCCTTAGCATCCCGAAATCTGAGATCTGGGAGGCACATTTTACACAAAAAAAGACACTTATTGAGTACGTGAATCAAGTAACAAACGAAGGATTGGATTTTGATGTTCTAACTCTAGGCTTTGCAAGACGCTCAGCGACATATAAACGAGGAGGTCTTCTATTCCACGATATAAAGAAGCTTAAAGAATTGGTAAGTAAAGCAGGACCCATTCAAGTCATCTACGCTGGAAAGGCGCACCCTCAAGATCAACCAGGGAAAGATGTGATCAAATATATCTTTAAAATTAAAGAGCAATTAAAACAATCAATCAAGATTGTATATCTTGAAAACTATGACATTGAATTAGCTAAGAAAATGACATCAGGGGTGGATATTTGGCTTAATACGCCACAAACCCCCATGGAAGCCTCCGGGACAAGTGGAATGAAAGCTGCATTAAATGGAGTACCTATGCTCAGCATACCAGACGGTTGGTGGATTGAAGGCTGTATCGAAGAAATAACAGGTTGGGCATTTGGTAAACCTCAAATTAATGGAACTACAACTGACGAATCGGACGCAAATGATCTTTATGAGAAATTAGAAAAAGTTGTCATTCCCACTTTCTATGATCGAGATCGATTTATCAATGTCATGCGGCACTGTATTTCCTTAAACGGTTCATTTTTCAATGCACAACGAATGGTGCAACAATATGTCACCAAAGCCTATTTCCGTTGAGCAGGAAGCCAAATGAAAATCATCAAAGCTAATGGAGAGGTAACATCCTATGAACCGGAAAAGATCGCACGATCCCTCGAAAGAGCTGGTGCCAGCCAAGAGGTAATTAAAGAAGTGCTTTTTGAAACAGAAAAAGTACTCTTTGATGGGATCCATACCAAAGCAGGGCGTTGTTGCATAAGTCCCTCTAGGCAGTTGTGAAGGCAGAGAAAAGAGCGGAAGTATGTTGAGGGAAATAAAAAGTTGAGGCAACCTCAGCAGG
>JAGVKY010000111.1 GCA_020050175.1 Parachlamydiales bacterium | reverse complement strand
TAGACCTCTTGCACAACCTCATTTGCCCATTAAAACCAATCTTTTCTGTCCAATTTTTGTACCGTAGTCTCAGCGACTTTACTGGAAGTCGCCTCGCCTCCGCTACCCTAATCTGCTTGCCAGATTCCAAAAATTTGCCAAGAAAATATTTGGTTTTTCTAGGCAAAGCAGGTTATGCAAGGGGTCTATTGAATTAATCAAAAATTTATGAAAACCAGGCAAAATGTTTGCTTATGTCGGCAATTTATGATTTCTTTCTAGCAGATATCCAGTATGCAGATCAAAAAGCTCCATGGATGAACTTTTCCAATGGCTGTTTTTCTTGTCTAAGAACAATTTTTGGGGGCAGAAAAATTGAAGTTCTGGATGGAAAGATCAAGGGCGTTGAAAAAATTGCCATCAAAAAGAGCGATGTCCGTTGGATTGAAGTGGCTCTTTCGATTTTGGCCCTTTTAGTCGCTGTCCCTATTGGAATTTTCCCTCGTATCTGTACCTTTTTGAATCGGGAAATGAGAAGCCATCTCTCTATTGTCCGTACCATGGATTGCCTCGCTCGCCTCCTTGATGAGAACGATAAATTTCCGAAAAATCATGTCGGTTGGAGAGCTTTCCAAATCAACAACCTTGAGCATCCCGAACTTTTTGACCCTTTTGTTAGGCATTTTAAGGAAGTCGATAATTTTTCAAGGAAGCTTTGCGAAATGCTTGTAAAGGAGTCTAAAGGTGATCAGATTGAGATGGTTAAACTCCTAAAGTCTTACCAATTCTACCCCTATTTCTATCTTGCCCCTCGGATAATTTACGGCAATTTCCGTCATGGGAGCATTGTTCAATCGCTGTTTGTTCCCGGAACTCCCCAGTATAAAATCCGGGAGCGTTTTAATGACTTAGTTGATCTTTGGAATCGAACTTTGGGAGATTACGATCCCAATTTCAAATTTTCCAAGGATGATGAGCCGCATGTTGCTCACGAAAGCGAAGTGGAGGTCTCCGAATTTATGAGGATTTTCTTAGGAGAGATGGACCGTTTTCAAAACAAAGACCCTGTAGAAGAGAAGAAGGAAATTCAGAATGGATGGGCAAAGTAGCGAGTGACCGAGTCTCTGCGGCTTTTTTAACCCACTCCCTATCCTTCTCCTCCAAGTTATCCAGATCTAATACCCCTTCATGAAGAGCGAGCTTGACCAAAAAAAGGGCTTCCATCGTTTTGGGATCGAGTCCTGTTTCTAATCCCTCCATGATCTTTTCGAATAAAAGGTAAACAAGAGGGAGAGGATTTTCTTCTTCGATGATTTTTAAGAGGTTATCTCGCATCGAGTAGAGGGTTTTGACGGCATCCGGCTTATCTCTTAAGCCCCAAAACCACTTTTCCCCAACAAGTTCTTTTAAATGAACAAGTTTCCCCCTTCGGTCTCCCATTTTTCCCTTTACGGCGATAAAAGGTTCGACCCAGGCGTAGGGTTCTCGCTTGGTCATCGACAAAAAACAGGGGAGTATTCCCTCCTCTTCGGTAAAAACAAGCAAAATAAGCCCCCTTTCTTGGTAGGGAGTAACACGTAAGATGATGCCATTTAACGACATGTCAATAATCTATAGAACAGGGTATTTTAGAGGTATACACTAGTAGTGATGAGCACCGATAGCTCAATCGGATAGAGTACCCGGCTTCGAACCGGGTGGTTAGAGGTTCAAGTCCTCTTCGGTGCAATCCGTATAAAGGATAGAGGTTGGTATGCAGAAAAAAGAACGGGCAGCACAATTCGTTGGACAAGAGTATGCGATCCATGTGACAGGACGGAGTCTGCAGGTCACCGAAGCGATGAAAAATTATGCCATCGAAAAGGTCCAAAAGATCGAAAAATTTACCGATCGGATCATCGATGTCAACATCACGATGGATATTCAAAAGCTCAATCATCGAGTCGAGATCATGCTTTCTGCTTGTGGAACTAAGATCCGTAGCCATGCCACGACAACCGACATGTATGTTTCAATTGACCAGGCTGTTGACCGCTTAGAAACCCAAATTCGACGTTATTTAAGCCGGCTCCACGATCACCATGCGATCACCCACGAAGAACAGGCTCTGATTGTCCATGTTCTTGAGTCTCTGACAGATGGAGAGACGGGGGAGATTGAAGAGATCAATAATGAGATCCAAGTCGAAGCAAGTGAGCGTCTCAATGCGATGTATGCCCCTCGCAAATTGGTTCGTCAAGAAATGTTACCGGTGAAAACCCTCTCGATTGAAGATGCGATCATGAAGATGGATCTTTCCCAAGACCCCTTCCTTCTTTTTAAGGGAGAACATAACCGCAAGCTTAACGTGATCTATCGGCAAGAGGATGGCAATTATGCCGTCGTCGTTCCAGAAATTAAATGACCGTACTTTGTCTTCTTCGGAAGGAAGAGGTCAAAGCAACGCCGGAAGAGAGGGTTAGGCAAGCCTTTATCACCTACCTCATCCAAGAGAAGGGGGTGCCTAAGAGAGCTATTGCTATCGAGTTTACCCTTGCCGACCTCCCTCATTTGAAAAATGAGCCTGTTCCTGTTGATCGTCGGATCGACCTCTTGGTTTTTTCGCCCCAACAAGAACCGCTTCTTTTGATTGAGTGCAAAGCGGCCAAGCTTCAGCCTATTAACGAAAGCCAACTCTTTGGTTACAACACCTTCGTTAAAGCCCCCTATCTCGCCCTGGTTGGGGATCAGGAGATCCGGTTTTTTGGTCATGAGAAATTTTTGACTTATGAAGAGATGATTGTTGGTTTAGATTTTCTAGGAGATGTCTCTTCTCGATTTCTTGGAGGGTTAAACCCTTTTCATGGTGATTAAAAAGAAGGGAGGGGGAGATCGTCTCTTCTTTGGCTAAAACCGAAGTTCTCTCAATGATATTTTTGAGTTCCCGCACATTTCCAGGCCATCTATAGGCAAGGAGGGCCTCTTTGGACTCCTCTGAAAAACGAAGTTTCCCTTTAGAAAAAACCTCTAAAAAATGATGGGCAAGCGGCAGAATCTCCTCTGTTCGCTCCCTGAGCGGAGGAATATAGATGGGGATCACATGGAGGCGGTAGAAAAGATCTTCTCTTAAGTGCTTTTCAACCACTGCTTGATGAGGGTTCCGATTAGAGGTCGAAAAGAACCTCACATCCACATGAACAGTGTCCGAACCGCCGACTCTTTCAAATTCTTTTTCCTCTATAGCTCTAAGGAGTTTAGCTTGTAAATAGAGGGGCATTTCGGTTACTTCGTCAAGAAGGAGGGTCCCTTTATCGGCCATTTCGAACCGACCAACTCTTTTTTGATGAGCCCCTGTAAAAGCCCCTTTTTCGTGGCCGAAAAATTCCGACTCTAAAAGGGTTTCGGGGATAGCTGCGCAGTTTGTTTTAATAAAAGCGTTCTCTTTGCGTAGAGAATTTTGATGAAGAATCTTGGCGATGACCTCTTTTCCAGTCCCTGTTTCTCCAAAGATAAAAACATTCGCCTCACTTTTTGCAATTTCCACTACTTGAGAATGAAGTTTTTTTGTCTCTTCGCCATGGGCGAGAAAAAGAGGGGTTGGGGGACATTCTTTCTCTTGCCGTTCATCTAATGCTTTTTCAAGAGCTTCGATGGAAAGAGGTTTTTCAAAAGAAAAAGAGGTTCCGAGAGGAGACTGGGTTTTAAAAATGGGGATAAGCTCAAGATTTTCGGTGATGAGCAGATCGAAATGACGCTCTTCCAACAAACGCTTTCCTTTTTCTAAAGAATCACTTGTGTAAACCTCTATTCCTTTCTTTTTCAGAGCCGAAGAGATAAAATTTCGGACCCCTCTGTCGCTGTCGACAACTAAAGCTTTTTCGAATGCCATAACCCCCTCATATCACAATTTGCGAAATAACGGTCCTATGTGTGATAATCTCGTGCTTTTGAATCCTTTGGAGACACATGGTTCGCTTTACCGGAAAGAAAAACCGTATCGCAAGACGCTTTGGCGTAAACATCTTTGGTCGCTCTCGCAACCCTCTCATTCATAAGCCCAACCCACCAGGGCAGCATGGCGCACGCC
>JAGVKY010000095.1 GCA_020050175.1 Parachlamydiales bacterium | reverse complement strand
ATTTCAGAACCTTTTTGCAAGGGATTAGTATGGGCATAAGCGTGGCAAAGGGCCAAAAGAAGAGCATCAGCCGCATCATGCGGAGTCGGCAGGCGATCTAAAGAAAGAAGTTGCACCATCATCCTCTGAACCTGCTCTTTTGTCGCTTGTCCAACGCCAACAATAGCTTTTTTGGCTCGCTTAGGGGGGTAGCAGAATATAGGGATTCCTCTTTTTGCGCTTGCTAGCATAACAGTCGATCTTGCCATCCCTAATTTAAGGGCGCTCCTAGGGAATTTGGCGATAAATTGATCTTCCACACTCACAGCATGGGGAGAAAATTCGTCGAGCAAACTCTCGATCCCTTCAAAAATAGTCAAATATCTTTTAGATAAAAGGGCTTTTTTTGGGGGGCGGATGCAGCCAAAATCTAGAGCCACCCAGCGACCTTCTTTCTTTTGGATCACTCCCCATCCTGTGACCTCAGATCCAGGATCAACACCGAGGATAATTTCGCTCAAAACAGTCTCTCTTTCAAAAAGGGTCCTTTGTTAAGAGCATCGAACAGTGAAGGAGAACCGTGGTCGCTGAGGGCAATATTAGCCTTTCCCTTTTCAACCACCATCCTATGGAGAGCTTCGATGTGGGGCGAAAGGCGAATAAGAAGCTCTTCCCCGCCGACAACTCGGGCAATTTCTGCTTCTCTTTGGGCCCTTTCAGTTTGCAAAAGATCTTCGAGTTTTTTGATTCTTTCTAATAAGGTCACCCGCTCTTCATCGCGGACTTCCTCTAAAAGTGTGACCTCTTTAACCCTTTTGGCAAGGGAGATTTTAGCCTGTTCCAGTTCTTTTTTGGTCAAATCAAGTTCATCTTTCATTTTATAGAGAAGTTGTTGCCCTTCCCCTTTGAACTTCCTGACCATCTCCTCGAGATGTCCTTTTTCCCTTTTTAGGGCTTCAGCTTCTGACTTGTACCGTCCAAAATTTTTCTCTAGCTCTTCTCGATCATGGAGGGCAGAAGTTGCTTTGATTTTTAGCTCTTTTGCTTCTTTTAAACCTTGTAGGACAACTTCTTTTATCTTTTGCAGTTCTTGACGCAGGAGCTTATTTTCATCCTTTGCCCGTAGAAGTTCGGGAGAGAGATCTTCATGATCAAACTGCACTTGCAGTTGCCCCTCTAAAATTTCTTTTTCTTTTAGAAGACATTGTTTTTCTTCCTGATCGATTAAAAGGGCTTGCTGCAACTCAGCAATTTCTCTTTTAAGATTTTCGACCTCTTCCCGTTCGAGAGTAAATTCGCCAAGATTTGTTTTTTCAACAATCTCCAGTTTTTCTTGAAGTTCTCTTACAGTTTCGGAAAGCTTTTTGTTTTCATCGACTAGGATTTTGTGCTTCAATCCCTCTGTTTGAAGTTGGTGCAATCCCTCTCTTGCATCAACAATTTCAAACTCAAGTTCTTGCACTTTGTCGAAAAGTTCTAGGAAGTGGTGGTATTTCTCTTCATCAGGCAAAGACAAGAACACTTCTCTTCCAATTGGCGGTAAGGGTTCTTCAAGTTTAGTTTCGGTTGGTAGGGGGTAACCTTGCATATCAACAGCTGCTTTTTTCCTTAACTTAGCACAAAGAGATAAGAAGCGAAAACAGAGAAAGAAAACAATTAATTCCAAAATTTAATTTTATGAATTTTCAAGTGTTCCAAATAGATTATGCCAATAAATTTATGATCATTGGCTCCCAAGGCTTTCACGCCAGCCAAAATCAACGTTATTTATTGCGATGGTATTAGTATGATGCGGATATGGTAAGAGAACCTCCTGATCAGATTGTGGAAAAAGCCAATCGTGTTCTCTATCTTTTGCTTTTTTTCTTTTTGGCTATTGGTTTTCGAGTCTGGCATTTAACTCTTTTCCTCCACGAAGAGCGGTTGGAAGAGGCGAAGAAGCCGATGGTGAGGACTCTTTTTGAGCCTGGGAAAAGGGGAACCATTCGAGATCGCTTTGGCATCCCTCTAGCCCTTAACCGACTCTCCTATGGCGTAGGGGTTACTTGGGGCGAAATTGCAGAAGTTCCCGGAAAGCGATTTAGAAAAGAATATATTACCGCCCTTTCTGAATTATTAGGCAAAGAACTTGAAATGGAGCCTCGTCGTGTTGAGGATTTGATCTACTCCAAAGCCGTTTTCTTTGGAAACGCTCCTTGTATGCTTAAGGAAGGGATTAGCGAGGAGAGTTTTTATCGATTAAATGCCTTAGCTAAAGACTGGCCAGGTATTTCCCTTGAGAGGGGCTCTAAGCGATTCTATCCACAAGGAAAAGTTGGGTGCGATGTTTTGGGTTATATGGGGGCGATAGACCGGCCCTTTATGGAAAAAATATTTAGTGAGATTGTCGGTTTAAAAACAATTCTTGAAGAGGAATACCGAGGGGAACAGCCTGCACTTCCTGAGGGATTTACCTCCTTCCAAGAAATTGAAGATAGAATCAATTTTTTGGAAGAAAAAGCCTACACCATCCATGACGCGGTGGGGATTCAAGGCGTTGAAAAGAGCTTTGAAAAAGAGCTTAGGGGTTATCGGGGAAAACGATCTTTCGAAGTAGATGCCAAAGGTCACTTTCTAAAAGAATTGGGCGGTGGGCAGCCGCCGAGAGGAGGGGAAAGATTGAGCCTTTCCATTTCTCAAGAGTTACAGCTCTATGCTGAAGAGGTTTTGGCAGCAGTAGAAAAAATCCACGCTGCATCCCCTCTTCATGCTAAAAGAGGGGAGAAACCGATTGTCGATGCAAGAGGGCCGTGGATTCGAGGGGGGGCTATTATTGCCATCGAGCCTGAAACTGGAGAGGTTTTGGCTCTTGCCTCCCATCCCCGTTTCGACCCCAATGCCTTTGTTCCTTACGGAGGCGTTTACAAAGAAAAGGAGCGGCTTCAAGAAGTTAGGGCTGCTTTGGAATCAGATCGATTCCTAATGGATGTTTGGATGGAAGAGCGTCCTTTAGAAAGGGAGTTTTTTGATTTGAAAAAAGGAGTTCTTGAAACAGAAAAGATCATCTTAGGCTGGGAAGAGTATTTAAAAGCGATTTTTGTCCGCGATGAACTTTCGTTAAAAGCTCTTTATGAAATTGATACAATTGAAAAGGGGGTGGCCTTAAGAAGATCAAATTGGCCTCTGCCCTCTTCTTTAACCCCCGATGAAAAACTGCAAGTCATCGATCTTGTCGGTTTGCTTATTGATGAAAGCCGCTTTAACGACGAGCTTTTAAAACATGTTGGCAAAGAGAGTTTGTCGACGTTAAAGAAAGATCAAGGCCTACTGCATCTATTAAAAAGAGAGCTAAAAGAAGAAGCTAAAACATTTTTTCATCTCCATTACTTTCTCCCTTGGAGAGAAAAAGAGGGGAAGGTCTTTCTAAAACGGAAGAGAAACGAAGAGAGAGAGGGGGGCACTTGGGCCCGTCCTTACTTGGACCACTTTGATCGAGAAGAAAAACGGCAGTTTGAAACTTTCTGGAAAGAATGGGGAGAGCAAATTGTTTTTCAGGCTCTTAGCGTCGATCACCTATTGCCTTTCAGCTTTGAATCGTCCACTAATTCCCCCTTGAAGGAGAGAATTAAAAGTTTGCCAACAGAGGCCCATGAGGCGTATCTGAAGGCTTTAAGAGACTGGGACGAGATGAAAAGGCCGCTGCAGGCAGCTTGGCAATATTTGTCGAATCGGAAGCGAGGCGAACAGGCCCTCGCTCTTTCCTTTCATCCCCGTTACGGATGGGGGACAGGCCGTTCTTTTGCCTTTAGGCAAGCTTCTACGCAGGGATCTCTTTTTAAACTTGTCATTGCTTGGGGGGCTTTGAATCATCGTTATCACCTCTTAGAGGAAAATGGTGAGAAGATCACGAGAGAAAAATTAAATCCTCTGACGATTTTTGATGAAGTTAAACGAACCAAGGGGGGATGGACGGTTGGGCGATTTGAAGGAGGTGGAACAATCCCTCAACTCTACAAAGGGGGGCGACTTCCAAGAAGCATGAATTATCAGCTCGGAAAGCTTGATATAGAAAAAGCCATCGAAACCTCTTCCAATCCCTATTTTTCCCTTTTAGCGGGAGAAATCCTCTCTTCTCCTCAAGATGTTTTACAGATGGCAGAAAGTCTCTCTTATGGGCAAAAGACAGGGCTCGCTCTTCCTGGCGAATATAGAGGAAAATTGCCAGTTGATCTCGATAAAAATCGGACAGGTCTTTATGCGACAGCTATTGGACAACACACTCTAGTTGTCACTCCGATACAAACTGCGATTATGCTGAATGCTATCGCGAATGGAGGTAAGATCATTGAGCCAAAGATTGTTCTTGAAAAGCCCTGCGAAATTCGTCGCGAGGTTCACTTTCCTCTTCCAGTTCAAGAGGTTATTCTGAAGGGGATGAGGGGTGTTATCTCTCATCTCTCAAAGGAGGAGGTTGCCCGCCTTTTTCCAAAGGAAAAGAGTTTCAAAGAGATATTCGAAAGGATTTCCCCCTATCTCATTGGTAAAACAAGCACTTCTGACGCTATTGAGCGGCTCGGCCCTCTTTCTGGCGATGCTTATCAAGTGTGCCATGTCTGGTTTGGGGGCATTTGTTTTGAAGGAGAGCCTTTTCCGGCCAAAGGGTGGAATGATTCCCCCCGAAAGCCCGAGCTTGTCGTCGTTGTCCATCTCCGCTACAGCCGCCTCGGGAAAGAGGCTCTCCCCATTGCCACACTCATCATCGACAAGTGGCGTGAGATTAAACAAAAGCATAAATCTTAAACACTTTTTACTTTCGATTCTACTTACTGGAAGAAGAGGAAGAGGGGGGAGTGGGGGAAAAAGGAATCGAGGGTGTCGATAGGTGTGCTATCGACTGAGAGGATCGTTTTTTCGAAGAGCGGCGAGAATAGTTCCGAACGCTTCAAAGAATAGGCCAGGATAAGTGGGTAATTTTGAGCCAATTCGGTTAAATATGTGTTGAAATGCTCTCCCAGAAGATAGTCGGAAAGGAAACGGTCCTGTGGAAGAAGCAGGGTGTCAAAAGAAGGTTGTGGCTGGATAGAGGGTTTTCCAAAGAAGTTGGGAGTGCCTTCTAGATCGATTAGAAGAGGGCGTGATGAAGTTGTTTTGAAAGAGAGCTCAGCAAGAAGAGGAGGAATAGAGGGAGGGCATGAAATAAAAAGGTTTGTTTTTTTCAACTGACGAAAAAGGAGCCGCAGTGCATCCAACTGCTGATCAGGGAGATTGTTTAGAGAAGTGCTTGGAGAAAATTTGGGTAACTCTAAAACAGAATAGCCAAGATTTTTCAGGTTTGTAGGGGATGCTGGAAGGCCTTTTCGGTTGATATCAATAAGAAGCAGAGTCACGGAAAGGAAAAAACCAGAAAAACCTCCCAAGATCGAAAATAGAAGCAAGTTGGGGTCGACAGGAAGAAGGGGAGTAATACCCTTGTCTAAGGGTGAAGAAAGAACAAGATTTAATTGCGAAGCCAACTCTTTGGATGCAGAGGCGGTTGTTATTTCTCTAAACAGGTGCTGTTGTAGCTCCCTTTTTTGGTTGAGGATGGTCTCCTCTACCCAAATATGGGGAAGGGGTGCCATCTTCTCTAGAAGAATATTCTTTTCTTCTATGAGAAGAGCCTCCTCTTCAGAAATACGCTGAATTCTTTCAGTCATTCCCTCCAAGATCTCATTTTGTAGGATGGAAAGTTCTTGATAAAGCCCTGAGAGAGTTACTTTTCTAAGTTCACTCATTTTTTCTTTTAGAAGCTCACTTCGAATAGTTAAAATCTCAAAAAGTCCTTTGAGATGCCCTTTTAAAAAATGGCGTTCTAATTCTAGTTCGTCTCTGATCCGATCTTGTTCTTTTTGACTCCTATTTTTGGGATCAATCAGTGTCGATTCTAATACGATGATTTTCTCTGCAAATTCTTTTAAGAACTGTTGCGAGAGGCTACTCGCAATCGCGCTTAAAGGGAGGTCCTGCTTTTCAAATTCATCTATTAGGTAAGAAAGCTGCCTGGATTTTTCTTGTGTTTCATCTAAATTTTTTTGATAGGCTAAAAGAAGTTCAAAAGAAAGCTGACTTGGAATCCCCTCATATGTAGAAAATTCTTGGCTCATTTCATAAGGAGCTTGTCGTAGTGTATTTTCTTCGATCTCATACAGGTGGGCCAGCTGCAAAAGGGTGTTTTTACAACCTTCTCGCTTATAACTAGCTAGCGGGTCATTTTCTTTATGATTTAAGAGATCTTTGAAGGCCCCAAGAAAAGGGAGATTACTTTGTTCAATGGCTCCAGTTTTTTCTAGATTTGTCAGCTGCTGCTTAATTTCATTTTTCCCTTTTTCAAAACGGTCCCAG
The DNA here is from genome assembly GCA_020050175.1 of Parachlamydiales bacterium. Classification (GTDB taxonomy): domain Bacteria; phylum Chlamydiota; class Chlamydiia; order Chlamydiales; family JAJFMK01; genus JAGVKY01. The sequence continues at coordinate 11,048 of JAGVKY010000095.1, read as the reverse complement.
GTGGCAAATGAAAAATTATTTTCAGAAGGTTTTGTTTCATGGAGGATGGCGAGGGAAAGACTATCTCTTTTAGTCTGTAGCTCCCTCATTTTTTGGATGGGTTTTTGAAGAAAGGGAACATTGCTGATCGAAGTGAGTATTTCGATATTGTTTCGAGACAGCTTTACTGTTTCCTCAAGGGCTCTTTTTTCGAAATTAAGGCGCAAAAGCTCCTTCTCAAGATGACTTTTGACTTCGACGTAGAAGGCAATAGCCTTTTCCGAATCGATAAATCCTAACTGATTGAAATCTTTGGTCAAAACATCTGCACGTAAATGAAGAAGAGAACTTAAGGCATTGAAAGACTGATTTTGACGGGTTTCTAAAATCGCAATTTGTTTATCTGTCCCTTCTTTTTCGAGAGTTTTTAGTTCATTTTCGACCTCAGCCATGAGAGTGTTTAGGATGAGTGCCGAGGTCTCTCTGCTTGGGTGATAGCATTCAAGCAGAATGAGATTAGAATTCTTTTTTGAGCTTTCAGCAACAACACTCTTTTTTAATTCAGAAATTGTCGGAACTATAGGAAAAAGATGGACCTGATAAAGGCCTTCTTTTGCTTCTTTAGTTCTTTCAAGAGTAAAAACTATTCCTAAGAAAGTGAGAGGAAAACCCTCGTTCCCTTCCATCTTTGCGCCTGTAAGAGGTTCTTCAACTAAAAATGTTCCATCTCCCTTAAGAAAGAGGTCCAATGAAAGGATTTTCTCATCATTATATGAAAGGTTTCTTAGTCTGAAAGGCGGTAAGGGGTCAGCGAAGATAGGGGTTTTAGTCTGTTGGAACTGAGCCCAAGAGTTTTGGAGGTGATAATAAGGGCGCCAAAAAAAAGGAATTTCGGAGGAAGGGGATATCTTTGCCTGTAGACCTAAATTAAGGGTCGTTGCTTTTAATATCCGTTCGGATTGAACAAGAGAATAAACAGAAGTGCCAGGCTCTTTGTTGCCTAGAATAAAGGCGGCAGGATCGAGAGTTCCATTACTTTTCCCTCGATCAATAAATGAGGCTTTCGAATGGTAAACAACAGGTTTTGTGAGTGCCATTGCAATAAAAAATAAAGTACCAAGAATGACTGAGCGTAAAATAAAATTCTTGTTCTTTTTTATATAAAAAAGCAGATCGCGAAGCGAAATAAAAGTGTCCCGATTAGAAGGCATTAAGGGTTCTCAGCATATCGGTTGAGATTTGAACTCCGCTAATAGAAGGAAGAAGTTGGCTAATAAAGCGGTTCCATTGAGTGATGGGGGTTTCAGAGACGTAAACAGTGTCTCCAGGCATGAGAAGTAGGCTGTCGTTTGGTAGCTGCACAATTTCTTCCCAGTGGAGGAGATAAATTTTGGGGCACACTAGGCTTCCTCGAATGACCTGAATACAATTGCGGTTGCCTGTATAAGGGATGCCTCCTGCTTGCACAATAGCTTCACGAATCGACATCGTACCATAGGGCAGGTTGACTGGCCGAGGACTTAAAACCTCTCCCATCACAATCACTTTAGCATCGGTTGGATCGGCAATATAAACCTTATCCCCACCACGCATCACAATATTTTGTGACATATCTCCTTCTTGGATCAATCGATGGAGATCGATGGGTAGCATTTTCCCATTTCTAAGGACATAGCTACTAAAAAAGTTAGCATGTAGAGGAACATGGGCTTTGGAAAGAATTTCGTAGAGACGAATTTTTCCATCTACAGGTAGGGTTGAGAACTGGACATGACCTATCAAATCTACTTTTCGAGAGAGACGGTCTTTGTAAGTTACAAAAACTTCGACATCTTGAATTTCATTCTGAAAAGCATTCTGGATTTCTTTTTTGGCCTCTTCAAGAGTCAACCCTGCGACTAATAGAGGAGGAATATCGGGGATAGTCACATACCCGTTGGAGACCTTAAATCCTATTTTATCATTGATAAATTGAATCGATCGGATCAAATCCTTTCGGGTAGGGTGCCAAATCGCGATATTTAAAATATCGTCATCGACAATCTCATCCTGGTACTCCAAAAGGGCGTCACAGGGCAATTCTTCAAGCTCTATCCCTTGCATTTGAAGGATGGCATTTTTCCCCTGTCTCAAAATATAGGAATCAAGGACGAATTCGGTGGCCCCTTCTACTGCTAAACAACAAGGGGCTCGATAACAGCCTGCCATCAAAAAACTAAGAGAGAGAAATAAAAGAGGCAGGATTTTCATAAAGCCCAGGATTTTCCCATACCCACCTTTTCTTCGAAAGCGTTCATGGAAAGGTTTAGTTCTCATTGGCGATGGAAGCAAATAAAGGCTACGTTTCTTAAAAACCCTGAGTAATAGAGTTGATGTTCGTTAACTAAAGCGGTTCTTTTAGAAAGGGGAATGGAGGATTGACGCAGGGTAAAATAAGCAGAAAGGATTTTCTGTTTTTCTAAAGAAAGTTGTTGATCGAACCGCTTGGCAAAGGCTTTTGCTTGAGCAAGGATGATAGGGCCGCGGCCAGGATTTTTCTTTTTTAGAAGAAGAGAAAGACCAAATTTGATAAGACGCCAAGAGATATAGCGTTTAGCTCCAATTTCATTTTTTCCATGCTGCCGATAAAGAACTGTTTGTTTTTCGATCACTCCTATGGTGCCAAAAGCTCCAGCGGTCAAGGCAAGCCACCAATCGTGCATTACAGCTTCTTCAGGGATCGGCCCCGTAAGCTTTAATAAAGTACGGTTGATCAGGCAGGCGGCGCCAGTTACCGTGTTTTGGAGAAGAAGCCGGCTAAAAATGCTCCCCTCTTTTCCGTGAATACAAGCGAATTGCCAAAAGGAAGGGGAGATCCTTTTTAAATTTTCATCCACAATCTCTAAATCGCTATGAATTAAAAGAGGGGTTTTTTCTCCATGGATGACTTCCAATCGTTCCATTTCTTTTAAAAAAATTGACAGCTTCTCTTTTTTCCAAAAATCGTCTTGATCGGCAAAAAAAAGGTAGTCTCCCTGAGAAGATTCCATTAAATATGAAAAATTATTTTTAGCTTTTAGTCTTCCTTTAGGTGGGAGAATTTCGAAGCGGTTATCTTTCGAGGTCCATCGTTTTAGAATCTCTAGGGTTCCATCAGTTGAGCCCCCATCCGACACAAGAACTTTGAAGTCAGAGAAGTCTTGATCGGCAATCGACCTGAGCTGCTCTTCTAAAAATTTTTCACCATTGTAAGTCGCAAGAAGGATCTCAACTTTTTTTTTCATCATATCGAGGGTTTTATGGGCGTCGTCGGTTTCATTTGTCTCGTAATTATAGTGGAGAATCTATAGAATTTTTGTATATATCATGGGCACTTACGAACTTCTAAAAGAGAGAGAAACTTATAAGTATGGTTTCTCAACCCCCGTCGCAGCTGACCGGATCCCGAGAGGATTAACCGAAGAGACTGTGCGGCAAATCTCAGCCCTCAAAAATGAGCCCCCTTTTCTCTTAGAATTTAGGCTCAAAGCTTACCATCGCTGGCTGGAGATGAAGGAGCCTAAGTGGGCAAATGTGACCTACCCTGCGATCAATTATCAAGACATCGTCTACTATTCGGCTCCCCAAAAAAAAATATCTTTAGATAGGCTTGAAGATGCCGATCCTGAAATTTTGAAAACCTTTGAAAGGTTAGGTATTCCTCTTGACGAGCAAAAACGGCTCACCAATGTGGCCGTTGACCTCGTTTTTGATTCGGTCTCCATCGGAACAACTTTTAAAAAAAAACTCGAAGAGGCAGGGGTTGTTCTCTGTCCCATTTCAGAAGCGGTCCATCAATACCCTGAACTTATCGAAGAATATCTCGGCAGCGTCGTCCCCATAGGGGATAATTTTTTTGCCGCTTTAAATTCTGCTGTTTTTTCAGACGGTTCCTTTGTCTACATTCCTAGGGGGGTCCAATGCCCGATGGAGCTATCGACCTACTTCAGGATAAATGACAAGGAATCGGGTCAGTTTGAAAGAACACTCATCATTGCAGAAGAGGGGTCATCTGTTAGCTATCTCGAGGGATGCACAGCGCCGGCTTATGACAACAATCAGCTGCATGCAGCAGTTGTTGAGCTTGTCGCAAAAGAGAAGAGCAGTATCCGCTACTCCACCGTCCAAAATTGGTACGCTGGCGACAGAGAATCGGGTCAGGGTGGGATCTATAATTTTGTGACAAAAAGGGGTAAGTGCGCGGGCGCACACTCCAAAATTTCTTGGACTCAGGTTGAGGTGGGAGCTGCCATCACTTGGAAATATCCGAGCTGCATCTTGCAAGGTGATCATTCTGTGGGGGAATTTTTCTCAATCGCCTTGACGAATGGAAGAATGCAGGCCGATACAGGAACCAAAATGATCCATCTCGGTAAAAATACCCGTTCGACGATTGTTTCCAAGGGGATATCGGCAGATCATTCGAGCAACACCTATCGTGGCCAGGTCTATTTTGCAAAGAAAGCGCAAGGGGCCCGAAATTATACACAGTGCGACTCCATGCTAGTCGGCAATGCCTGTTCCGCCAATACATTTCCTGAAATTTCGGTCTCCGCCGCTGATGCTTCTTGCGAGCACGAAGCCTCCACTTCGAAGCTTAGTGAAGAACAAATTTTTTATTTCCTTTCGAGGGGCATTCCCCAGGAAGAGGCGATCCATATGATCGTGAATGGCTTTTGTAAAAAGGTGATCCAAGAACTTCCTTTGGAATTTGCTCAGGAATCGCAGAAGCTTTTGGCTTTAAAACTTGAAAACTCTGTCGGTTGAGGATAGTACCATGCTTTTTGAATTGGAAGATCTCGTAGCAAATGTAGAAGGAACTCCTATTCTTCGCGGTGTAAATCTCAAAGTGAAAGAGGGAGAGATCCACGCCATTATGGGTCCTAATGGTGCAGGAAAGTCGACTCTTGCCCGAGTCATCTCTGGCCACCCCGATTATGAAGTGGAAAAAGGTTCGATTAAACTCCTCGGTGCCAATCTTTTAGCCTTGGATCCTGCCGAGCGTTCTCATGCGGGCCTTTTCATGAGCTTCCAGTACCCTCTCGAGATCCCAGGTGTCAGCAATATCACTTTTTTAAAGGCCTCTCTAAATGCCCATCTAAAAGCTAGGGGAGAAGATCCTATTTCGGATACTGCTTTTTATACCCTCCTCGAAGAAAAAATGGAGCTCCTAGAGGTCAAAAGGGAGTTTAAAGAGAGAAATCTAAACGAGGGTTTCTCAGGGGGGGAGAAAAAGAGAAACGAAATCTTGCAAATGGCCCTTTTAACACCAAAGGTTGCCATTTTAGATGAGACTGACTCTGGTTTGGATATCGATGCTCTCCGTGTTGTAAGTAAAGGGGTCAACCAGTTGATGCATGCTGGCATGGGTTTGATTTTGATCACCCATTACCAGCGACTTCTCGATTACATCCGCCCTGATGTTGTCCATGTGATGATCGATGGGAAGATTGTCCAGTCTGGCGATGCCTCTCTTGCCTTAGAGCTCGAAGAAAAGGGTTACGATTGGCTAACGCCAGAAGGGACCGATGATGCTTGAGGCTCCCTTCCTCTTTTCCTTAAAACCCTCTCTAGAAAAAGAGGGTTTAGTTGCCACCTTTCAAAAGAGGGCTTGGGAACGTTTTTTACAATTCGGCCTTCCCACTGGAAAAGAGGAGCAATTTCGTTCGCTCCCCTTACGCGCGCTCTATCAAAGAGAAGTAATAGGTGAGCCCTTTGCTCCACTGCAACTTCCTACCCTTCCTGCGAAAGCCCTTTTTCTTTCTATAGAGGATGCAGCCTTACGGTTTCCTTTTGTTGTAAAAGATCGTTTAGAGAAATTTTTGAATGAGGAAAAAAACCCTTTTGCCCTTCTCTCTTTCGCTTTGCATAGAGGAGGAGGATTCCTTTATTTGCCTCCTGGAACAACGCTTGAAAAGCCTATTGAATGTTCTCTTCCACCTTTTACCTATCTCCTTGTTGCCTTAGGTCGAGGATCAAAAGCTTCTCTTTCTCTCCATCATGCACCCTCTGATCTCTCCTTCGGCCTCATCGACTTAGGTTTGGACAATGGCTCAAAACTACATCTCACAGAGACGGAAGAGGGAAACGAAGAAAGTTTCGCTTTTCAAGCGATCAGGGGCGATTTAAAAAGGGATGCTCATTTAGAGGGGCTCCATCTTTCGAAAGGGGGCAAGATGGCCTTTAGTCATAAGCGGATTGATCTTTCAGGAGAAAATGCTGAGGCTGATCTCTCCGGTCTTTGGTCTTTAAAAGGTGCCCATACGGCTCAAATGTGGATTGAAATGATTCATAAAGAACCCAACGCCCGTTCAAGGCAACGTTTTAAAGGGGTTTTATATGACAGCGCAATCTCAACATTTTTCGGCGAGATTTTTGTGCATGACAAAGCGCAGGGCACCGATGCCTATCAGCTCAATCAAAACCTCCTTTTAGGAGAAAATGCTAAGGCTGAAGCACGTCCAAACTTGCAAATTTTTGCAGACGATGTAAAGGCATCACATGGAGCCACAATTGGTGGACTTCAACCAGACGAGCTCTTTTATCTCAAAGCCCGAGGCCTGTCTGAAACCACAGCCCGAGAGCTATTGATCGATGCCTTTTTGAATGACATTATTTCCCTCCATCCTGAAACAGCGAGAAGGAAGGAGATGGCGACATGGATGCAAAACTAAGAGCCTTTTTCCCTATTTTAGAGAAAAAGATCAATGGTCATCCTTTCGTTTATTTCGACTCAGCAGCGACTGCTTTAAAGCCTCTTCCTGTCATTGAGGCACTCTCTACTTTCTATCGAGATAAATATGCGACTGTTCACCGAGCGATTTACACGCTTTCGGTCGAAGCTACTGAGCTCTATGAAGGGGCTAGAAGCAAAGTCGCCAAATTTTTAAACGCAGCTTTTGATGAGATTGTCTTTACCCGTGGAACTACCGATGGGCTGAATATGATCTCGACCATTCTTGGAAGGGGGGGAGTCATCCAAAAAGATGATGAGATCCTTCTGACAGAGATGGAGCACCATTCGAACATTGTCCCTTGGCAAATGGTGGCCAAAGAGCGGGGAGCAAAAATTGTTGTCACTCCTATCAATGCTAAAGGTGAAATCGATCTTGAGGCTTTTAAATCACACCTCTCTCCCAAGACAAAAGTTGTCTCTGTGGCCCATGTTTCAAATCTATTGGGGACGGTCAATCCGATTCAACTGATAGCCTCTTTAAGCCATGCCGTTGGAGCCCTTTTAGTGGTGGATGGCGCTCAGGGAGCTCCTCATTTACCTGTTGATGTCCAGGCGATCGATTGCGATTTTTATACCGTTTCTGGCCACAAGCTCTATGGTCCTAATGGGATAGGAGCGGTTTACGGCAAAAAGTCTCTTTTAGAAAAACTTCCTCCCTATCAAGGGGGAGGCGATATGATTGACCGTGTTTCTTTTGCGGAGACCACTTATAATGTCCCCCCTTTAAAATTCGAAGCGGGAACACCGATTATCGCCGAAGCTATTGCCTTAGGCGCTGCCATTGATTTTATCAATGAGATTGGTCTTCCGAAGATTGGCCAGCACGAACACAAGCTCTCCGATAAACTACGCAAGGGAATAAAAGCTCTTCCTGGGTCCCGTATCTATGGAGAAGCTGAAGAGAGAAGTGGTGTCACCTCGTTTACGTTCGATCATATACATCCTTTAGATATGGGAACTCTTCTTGACCTAGATGGCATTGCGATAAGAACAGGGCATCTTTGTGTTCAGCCGCTCGTCCATCTTTTCGGTCTTGAGGCCATCTGCCGTGTCTCCTTCGGCCTCTACAACACCGAAGCCGAAGTCGACTATTTCCTCAATTCCATTGCTTTGATTCTAAAAAAGCTCTCTAAGTAGAAAGGTTTGATTTAAATTCACCTCAGAGAGCCTCAGGCTGAGCAGACTGCCGGAGGGGCAGCGTTTTTTGATTTAGATTAACCGCAGATCACGCTACTTCCCGTTCTCTGTGGTGAAATATAATCGAGGAGGATGTACAAGGGTCGTCTATGCTCAATGTGGTTATTTTGGGAGCGGGGGGGATGGGCCAACATCTGGCTGAAATCCTCTCCCGCACAGAACATAACGTTATTTTGGTCGATCATGATCGAAAGAAATTGGAGGAATTATCTTCAGTTTTAGACGTTGGCATTAGAGTAGGATCTGGCACCGATTGGCAGCTGCTGGACGATTTGCTCGATCTGTCCCCCGATTTTTTTATAGCTCTAACACCGCATGACGAGGTCAATTTAACGGCTTGCAATATCGCGAAGAACTTGGGCTTCCCTAAAGCCATTGCCCGCGTCAGGGATAACAGGTTCTTAAATAGAAGCCGATTAGACTTTGCTAGACTCTTTTCAACAGATGAATTTCTTTGCCCCGAGTTGTTAGTGGCATGGGAGATTGAAAAATTTATCCTTTCCTCAGGTGCAATGGAGATGGAGAGCTTTTTCCATGGCGGAGCACAACTAAGGACCCTTCGAATCCCCGAAAGATGGAGAGGGGGAAATACCCCCCTTCACTTGTTAGGGCTTCCAGCAGATGTTGTTTTAGGTCTAATTATTAGGAGCAAGGGAGATGGGCAAGAGGTCATTTTCCCCCATGGAGATGATGTGATCCGTCCGGGAGACGAGGTCACCTACATTGGAGAGACAAATGCGGTGGCAGAACTCAACACTTTTTTCGGTGCGACCAGAAAGCAATTTAGATCAATTGTGATGGTAGGGGGGTCAACAACAGCTATCAACCTTGCTCGTATTCTCCATAAACAAGGTCTTGCTATCCGGATTTTTGAAAAGGATCTCGCTAAATGCAGCTATCTTGCCGAAGCTTTACCCCATTGCACCATCATCCATCATGATGGAACAGATGTAGACTTTCTTTTATCAGAAAAAGTCAATATGACCGATCTTTTTGTCGCTTGTACAGGGAAAGATGACATCAACCTTTTAGCAGCCTTACAGGCCAAAAAATGTGGAGTCGATCAAGTCATTGCTCTTATTTCAAGGCCAAGCGATCAGGCCCTTGCTAAAGAGCTCGGCATTACTTTGACAGTTTCTCCCCGTTTAAGTGCTGCTAATCGGCTTTTGTCCTGGATTCTCTCCTCGAGAGTCACCTCCTGTATCTCTCTTTATGATAACCAAGCGGAGGTGGTGGAATTGCAAATATCTCCTACTTCGAAAGTAGTCGGCATTCCCATCAATGAATTGGGTCCTCTTCTCCCTCATGATTTTCTCATTGCAGTGATTCAAAACCGCGGCCGGGTCATCGTTGCTAATGGCAATCGGATTCTTTCACCAGGGGACAGTGTCATAGTTGTTACCCATCCGCGTCACGTCAAGGAATTCGAGGCCATTTTCTAATGCTCTTTCGCGAGATAGCTAAAGTTTTAGGGTCAAATCTCTGGATTTTCGCTCTCGTCTTGCTCCTGCCCTTAGGAGTCTCTTTTTATGACGAATTTTTTGGGGCAAATGAACTCCCCCCTCAGCATTTTTCTACACTAGCTTTTTTAGAAACTTTTTTTGTCACGGTCGTCGTGGCCGCTATTTTTAAATGGCTAGGGCGTAGTGGGAAAGGGAAGCTCTACCGAAGAGAGGGGTTGATTGTTGTCGTCGCCCTGTGGCTTTTGGTCCCTTTTTTGGGGTCTCTCCCCTTTCTATTTCACGGCGTACTCAAAAACCCCGTCCAAGCCTACTTTGAGTCGATGAGTGGTTTTACAACGACTGGGGCAACTGTTCTAGAAGCGAAACGGTATGACCCTCAGACGGGAGAAGAAATTCCTATCGAAAGGGCTTATGAGGGGATTGAATCTGTCCATTACAAATTTTATGGCACCGTTGAGCCCATCAGGAATTCTGAGACAGGGGAAATTCTTCGGGAGGGGATTGAAGCACTCCCTCGAGGACTTCTTTTTTGGAGAAGTTTTACCCAATGGCTTGGAGGAATCGGCATCACAATTCTTTTTGTTTCGATTCTTCCCGCTTTGGGCGCAGGAGGCAGATTCCTGGTTCAATCGGAGACAACGGGCCCCATCAAGGAGTCCCTGACGCCAAGAATCAAAGAGACCGCAGCTAGAGTGTGGCGAATCTATGCGGGGCTGACCCTCTTGCAGGTGATCGTCCTGCTTCTCTTCACGACACTTCCTTTATTCGATGTCTTGACGTTAACGTTTTCAACGATTTCTACAGGGGGATTCACGATTAGAAACGGAAATATTGAAGCGTATCAATCGGTCGTCCTTGAATGGATTTTGATCCTCTTCATGATCTTTGGAAGCATCAATTTTACCCTCTATCACTTCTTGCTTAAAGGTCGCTTTAGTCGGTTAAAAGATCCTGAATTAATCCTTTTTATCACCATTCTTATCCTTTTTTCAGTATTTACGAGCTATATGCTCGTAGGGGAGAATGCTCTTTCCATTTTTGGGATTTTTGAAAAACCTTTTGAGGGCTGGGAGGCCATTCGAGCGGGCACCTTTCAGATGGTGTCTGCGATCACATCCACTGGCTTTTCGATTTCGAATTACGATGTCTGGCCCTATGAGATTCAAGTTCTTCTCCTGATCGGCATGTACATCGGGGGGATGTCAGGTTCGACGGCTGGGGGGATTAAAGTTGTCCGTCATCTTCTCTTTTTTAAAATCTCTACGAATAAAGTCGAAACCATCTTCCGCCCCGAGACGATCCGATCGATCAAGATAGGGGGGAGGGAGATCGATCAGGCGACAGCGATCAATGTCCTCTGTTTCTTCTTTCTTTTCATGGCCCTTTCAACAGTGGCCGTTTTCTTCTATGCAATTGATGGCAATGATCCCGAAACTTCTTTGGGTCTGACCAGTTGTATGATTAACAATACCGGGATGGCCTTCCGAGGAGCGGGGCCCGCAACCTCATGCGCCTTTCTCAGCAATCAATCCCTTCTCCTCTCCATTTTTTGGATGATTGTCGGGCGACTCGAACTTTTTGCTATCCTTGTTCTTTTGATCCCTTCCTTCTGGAAAAAAGAAGTTTGATTTACAAAGAAAAATTTAAAAAAAATT
>JAGVKY010000187.1 GCA_020050175.1 Parachlamydiales bacterium | reverse complement strand
CCTGCTGAGGTTGCCTCAACTTTTTATTTCCCTCAACATACTTCCGCTCTTTTCTCTGCCTTCACAACTGCCTAGAGGGACTTATGCAACAACGCCTTGACGGGTTATACAGTTGCCATGCTGGTTCAAAGTAAAGCTGTTGTGGATGCAGCCAAAAAAGCAGGGGTCAAACATATCGTCCATTTGGGGGTGTTTACCCCTCAATTCGATTGCTATGATCCCCACTTTGCTTGGCACCAAATGATCGAAGCCTACATAAAAGTCAGTGGGATCCCTTATACATTTTTGCACCCCAATTGTTTTATGCAGAATTTTACTGGTACCTATCATCTGGCAAAAAACGGCAGAGTTCGTTTTTATGCCAAAGATAAGAAAGTTGGCTGGATTGCCTTGGAAGATGTTGGAGAAGCTGCGGCGAGAATTTTAAGTGAGGGCCCTTATAAGCATCAAGGAAGAGATTATTGGTTTTCAACGGAATCGCTCAATATAGAAGAAGTCGCCAAGGTGTTTAGCGAAGTAACAGGAAAAACTTTTGCGGCTGATGCTCTGCCCCCCAAACAATTTTTAAAAGATTTTAGAGAAGCAGTTGGTGATAACATCGATCCTTATTACCTCGGCGTCGCAGAAAGTTTTAAACAAATAGTCGATGGTCGCATGTCCTATATTACTGACGTTCGCGATGATCTCCCTTCTCTGATGGGTCGAAAGGGAATGACGCTTAAAGAATGGGCTAAACTCCACAAAGATGAGCTTCTCCGTTTAGCCTAACTCTTGCTGCGATGGTCCCAAATGACTTCATTTATGATGCGCATGGAATTTGTAGATTCAGAGATGTTTGTTCCAGGAAGACGAGCGGCGATGATCAACGCTTTCCATAAGGCCCAGGCACGGCTGCGAGCCCATGTGCCGGTGTCAAGGGAAAGAGATGAGCGAAAAATTTCGCGGCTATCCTCTTCAAAAAACGTCCAAGCAATTTCTAGGTCAGATGCCGGATCGCCGGTAGCTAATTGCCCAAAATCGATCACGGCAGACAATCCCCCTTTTTGCACAAGCAAGTTACCAGGGCTTATATCCCCGTGGACCCATACAGCTCTTTGATCCCAAGTAGTTGCAAGCGCTGCTTCCCAAACTTCTACAGCTCCTTTGTTGTCGATTTTTCCTTTCAGATGATTGATGGCTTGCCTTGTTTCTGCTTCATAGATTGTTAAGGGCCCTCCTCGGTAAAAGCTATGGATCGATAGGTAATTTTTTCCATTGCGGAAATTGTTGGGCAACTAATTGTTGGACCAGGCTTTCGTTAATAACTAAAGGCACTTTTGGTTTTTGTAAAGGAGTTCGGCGCCGAGGATGGCTCCTTTGGCGCCGCCTCGTAAAGCGTTGTGACAGAGGAGAATAAACGTTGCATCGAAGTGAGGTGATGAGCGGAGGCGACCTGTAGTTACCGCCATACCATTCTCTCTCATGCGGTGAAGGCGAGGTTGGGGAGAAAGGGCATCGGAAGAATAGTGGATGGGCTTTTTAGGCGCCGAAGGGAGATCAAGGGCATTTAAGGGGGAAAAGTTATGCCAAGCATCGATAATAGTTGAGAGGGTAGGTTTCGATTGGCACGAAAATGAGACGATGGCCATGTGACCGTCGCTAACCGGAACTCGAGTTGTTGTTGCCCCGATAGAGATATTCCTTTCGATGATTTTGTTATCTTGAAAAGAACCAAAGATCTTTCTTGGTTCTAAAACAATTCTCTCTTCTTCACCTGCAATATTAGGGAGGACATTATCTAAAATATCGAGACTGGCTACGCCAGGAAGTCCAGCTCCTGAAAGGGCTTGAAGCGTTGTCACTTCGATTTTTTCTAGTCCAAATAGGTCGTGGATTGGCTTTAAGGCAAGGGCTATGCCGACGACACTGCAATTAGGTTTAGCAACAATCCATCCACCTTTTTGGTTTTCTAAGAGAGAAAGGTGCTCCTGGTTAACTTCAGGAATGAGTAGAGGGACTGTGGGCTCTAAGCGATGAGGTCTGGCACACGTGATGATCCTGTAACCCCGGTTAGATAATTTTGTTTCTAAGGGACCTGCCACTTCCCCTTTTGCTGCGGAAAAAAGGAGTGTTGCAGGGATTTCCTCTTCAGAAGAAAGGATCTTCATCTCCAAAAGATGGGGAGGGAGATCGTAATCACTCCCCAAAACTTCACAGAGTTTTTTACCTGCTGTCTGCTCGGAGCCGATGAGAGCCGTTAGCTCAAACCAGGGGTGATGAGCAAGTTCCTGCAAAAAGTGGCGGCCTAAAAGGCCGCTCACTCCAATTAACCCAACAGATAATTTTTTCATCGTCTTAAGAAATCAACTATCATCCTCACACCATAACCGGTTGCATGTTTTGGGTAAGGAGGCGAAGCATATTTTGTAAATGCGCAAGGGGCAATATCGAGATGGGCCCAAGGGGTTTTTCCGACAAATTTACGGAGAAAGAGCGATGCAATAATCGAACTTCCTTCTCTGCTTGGAGGAGAATTTACAAAGTCCGCCACATAAGATTTTAAGGTATCTTCGTAAGAATCAAACATCGGCATACGCCACAAGTTTTCTCCCGCATTTTGGCTTGCCTTTAACAATTGATCGGCAAGTTTGTCACTTCCTGTAAATAAACCAGCACAGTCTGGTCCTAGGGCAATCGCACAAGCTCCAGTCAGTGTTGCCACATCGATCATCAGATCAGGTTTCAGATTTTTTTCTCCCCAAGCTAAGGCGTCAGCGAGGACCAATCTACCTTCGGCATCGGTATTTGTAATTTCCACTGTTTTACCTGAGTAGCTTGTGTAGACATCTCCCGGTTTGTAACTCTCAGGACCAATGCCATTTTCTGTCGAAGGTATTAGGAGTGAAAGCTGGATCGGAAGTTCCAAAAGAGCGGCCGCGTACATCGAGGCGAGGGTAATCGCTCCCCCACTCATGTCCCCTTTCATGGTCTCCATTCCAGTCATCTTAATGTTAAGACCCCCGGTGTCATAGGTGATCCCTTTTCCAATAAGAAGTGTGTGGGAACCCTTTTTCCCCCCTCCTTTATAGGACGCCTCAATCACAACAGGCACATTGTTAGGTGAGCCTTGATTAACGGCGAGGAGAAGTCCCCAACCCTCTTTTTCGATCTCTTTTTTCGGCCAAACTTTGACCTTAATGGTTTTGAACTTCTTGGCAATGGCCTGTGCACAATTCCCTAAAAAAGTAGGGGTGACAAGGTCAGCGTTTCCATTGATCAAATCTTGGGAAAAGAAAACAGCTCGTGCAATTTTTTCCCTCTCTTTTAATAGTGGAAGTTTTTCTTGCGGAGCTCCTAAGAGATGAAAAGCTTTAACCTTTTTCTTTTTGTCCCCTCTTTCTCCTCTATGAAAAGGAAAATCGTAGCTTCCTAAAAGAAGACCGTCCGCCAAAGATTCCAATAGCTCATCCATTGATAAACTATGACCTTCTGGTAGGGCGACAGCAATATTTTCAAATTCTTTATCCTGACATTTTTTGGTAAGTTCAGAAAAAACTTTTTGTAGCGCTCTTTTAGAGAGTTTCTCCTTTTTTCCAAGACCTAAAATTCCAAGACGGGTCTCTTTCTTCCCTTTCTTATAGAGGATAACAAACTCCCCTTCCTTCCCTTTAAAATCACCACTGAGAAGACTAACTTCGTCTTGCCAATCTTTAGGGGCGTTAGGCTTCTCCTCAGAAAAAACTGGGAGAATAAGAATATCGGATGCCTTTCGGTCTTCCAATTTTTTAGTCAGAGTGAAAGTAGGACACTCTCTTTTGAGAAGTTCTTCTGGAGTCATAAGATCTTATATTTGATTAACCACAGAGATCACAGAGAGACTCCGCCTAATTGGATAAGCGAGAAAGACGAAATTTCTCTGTGTTCTCTGTGATCTCTGTGGTGATTTTTTTTATTTTTTAGCTAAATTTTCT
>JAGVKY010000038.1 GCA_020050175.1 Parachlamydiales bacterium | reverse complement strand
TGTCCATCTGGACGACCGAAAGATCTCTCACCGTCATTCCTACGACCAAATGAAGGTCTATCACCGTCAGGACGACGTCCAAACGACGGGCGATCGCCATCAGAGCGACGGCCAAAAGCTGGTCTATCACCGTCAGGACGACGCCCAAACGATGGGCGATCTCCGTCAGGACGACGCCCAAACGATGGGCGATCTCCGTCAGGACGACGGCCGAAAGATGGCCTATCACCGTCAGGACGGCGGCCAAACGATGGGCGATCTCCGTCAGGACGACGTCCAAAAGCTGGTCTCTCCTCGCCTTCTGGGCGGCGGCCAAATGAAGGTCTTTCCCCATCTGAACGACGACCAAAAGAAGGTCTTTCTCCGTCAGGACGACGACCAAAGGATCTCTCTCCGTCATTTCGGCGGCCATAAGAAGGACGCTCTCCATCATTCCGACGGCCAAAAGATCTCTCACGGGATGGCTTTCTCTCTCCTTCACGAGGCTGCTCTTGTGGGTCAAAACCTGCACGAGAATTCTCACTCGAAGAGATTTCTTCATCCGTTAATTCTGGAAACTCAAGAAGTGCTTCAGGAACTTCTAGAGAATCATCATTAGTTCCAGCGAGTAATCTCTCGATTTCCCCTTTCTCTAATGGGCGGTAGCTGCCTGTAGCAAGGTCGCCTAAAACAAGCGAACCTAAACGGACTCTTTTTAAGTGGCGCGTCTCAAGACCTGCCGCTTCCATCAGATGCCGAACTTCTCTTTTTTTACCTTCGCCAATGACAATTTTCATTGTCCCTTTTCTGACTTTCTCAATACGGATAGGCTCAACCATCGCACCTTCTACTAAGGTACCTGCAGAGATAATCTTTAGATGTTCATCAGTAACTTCTTGGTCAACTTTAGCGACATACTCTTTTTGTAAGTTGCGAGAAGGATGGATGACATTGTCTGCAAAATGGCCATCATTCGTAACGAGGAGAAGACCTTCGGTGTCTTTGTCTAATCTTCCGACAGTAAAAAGCCGGTACGGGACATCTTTAAAAAGTTCGAGTATCCCACGATCTCCGTTGGTTTTTGTCGAACAGACATACCCTCTAGGTTTATTTATTAAATAATAGACTTTTTCCCCTTCAGGAGTGATCACTTTGCCATCTAAAGTAACCGAATCTTCGGGCATTACTTTTGTAGTCAAAGTAGCCAGTTCACCATTAACTGAAACACGACCTTCGAGAATAAACTCTTCAGCGGTTCGGCGTGAAGCAAGACCTGAGGAAGCTAAATAACGATTTAAACGGATAGAAGACAAAAGAACACCACAACTTAGAGTAATGGAAAACAGTATGTGGGAGTTTTCTATTTAAAACAATCTTTTAAATTCCCCTTGGGATTCCTGAATGTGTAAGATTAGCGTATGAAAAAGCTGCCTAACTTGATCTTGATGCGCCATGGCGAGTCGGTCTGGAATAAAGAAAATCTTTTTACAGGCTGGGTCGATGTCCCCCTTTCCAACAAGGGGATTAATGAGGCTTTAAAAGCTGGAGAAGCTTTACACGGAATTCCCTTGGATGCTGTTTACACTAGCACCCTCAGCCGTTGTATCCATACAACTGTTTTAGCTTTAACAACTGCAGGAGGAAGAATTCCCTACTTCCTTCCAGAAGAGAACGACCCTAAGGCTGAGTGGTCAAAAATTTATTCTAAAAAGACTGAAGAAAGGCTTCTTCCTATCACACGTGCTTGGCAATTAAATGAAAGAATGTATGGGGAACTCCAGGGTTTGAATAAAGATGAAACCAGAGAAAAATTTGGAAAAGAGCAGGTTGAGATCTGGCGGAGAAGTTTCGATGTTGCTCCTCCTGGAGGGGAAAGCCTCAAGATGACATCCGAAAGGACCCTTCCCTACTTCGATCAAGAAATTTTACCTCGGATCAACCGCGGCGAAAGAATTTTGATTGTTGCCCATGGGAACTCGCTCCGCTCTATTATGATGGAGCTCGATCGTTTATCTCCTGAAGAAGTTGTTTCTCTCGAAATTCCGCTCGGAAAGCCTATTTCTTACTTTAAAGAGGGAAATGCTCTACTTCGATAATGCCACCGCTTCCCCCCCATCAAAGGGCGTGCTAGAGGCGATCAAAAAGGCTGGATGGATCTCCCCTTTTTCTCTTTATGGCGAAAAGGAGGTCCGTTCTCTTAATCAAGCTTTTGAGCAAATCGATAAATTATTTCCTACTCAAGGGACGGGATCTCTTTTTTTTGCCCCTTCTAGAATGGCGGCCATGGATGCCCTCTTCCGTTTTGTCTTTGAAGAGTGGGGAAGAGGTTTTGGCAAAAGTCATTTTTTAACTTCGCAAATCGAAGAAGCAACCCAGATTTTTGCCCTTTCTCATCTTGAAGATTGGGGTGGTAAAGGGACTCTTATCGCCACCGATCGTGATGACCGTTTAACTGCAGAGAGACTACAAGCAGCCCTCTCTCCTCGCACCTCACTTCTCACATTATCTCTAGGTCACGGGCTTTTAGGGACACTTCAACCTATTGATGAGCTCTACCCTCTTTTGGATGAACGGGGCGTTCTATTACATCTTGACCTCTCCCATGTCGTTGGAAAAGCTGAGGTAGATCCTCTGAAGCTGAGAGCCGATTTTATCACCTTTTCTCTCGAAACAATCCATGGTCCGCGAGGGGCAGCCGTATTATGGTCCAAGAGACCTCTAAGGAGTAATGACCTCCTTTTTGGAAGTGAGCCGCAGGCCATCGGGATGATGGATCTTCCCCGGTGTTTGGGCTTAGGGGTTGCTGCCCTTGAGGCAAGAGACCATCTTTCGACATTGCAGTTAGAAGGGAGTTTGATGCGGGAACAATTTGAAGAAGAGCTCAAAAAAGCCATTCCTGAAATTGAAATCCTTTTTAAGGGGACAGAACGTCTCCCCACAACTTCCGTGATCTCTTTTCCGGGGGTCAGAAGTGAAGCTCTTCTCTTTTCTCTCCACGAAAAAGGGCTCTTCGCCTCCATGGGAGGAGGGATTTTTCAAGAGATCAGCCACCTATTGACTGCTTGTCATTACCCTCCAGAAATTGCCCTGACCTCTTTAAGTTTTACCTTTTCCCGTATGAATACGCGAGAGGAGATAAGTGAAGGGGTAAAAATTCTTGAAGAGTGTTATTTTCCTCTTAGAAAAGCTTCTCAAGGACTTCTATGATCCCCCTTTTTTCCTGGGCCACTTACCCCAAAAAATTAAAAGAGCGGATTCTTAAACCCTCTTCCATTGGACGTTTTAACGAAGACAGGGGGATGCGCCTCGCCACTGGCCGTGCAGGAGATACCGGAGAGGGAAATGCAATCGAGCTCTTTTGGCTAGTAGATCCGGATGATGGAAAGATTGTAGACGCCAAATTTTTAGCCTTTGGCCCCTCTTCGCTGATTGGAGCTGGAGAAACCCTTTCTCGCTGGGTCATCGGAAAAAATTATGATCAAGCTCGGCGTGTCACCAGTGACCTGATTGAAAGTGAAGTGGAGGGCCCTTTCCCCAAAGAATCGCTCCCTTTTCTCAATCTCGCCCTAGAAGCTGTTGATGAAGCAGCTAAATCGTGCCTGAACATCCCGCTGCCCACTTCCTATAACGCCCCTCCGGTCACTTTCCACGGCGAAATTGTCCCTGGCGGCATCGAGAACTGGTTCGAACTCCCGCTGAACGAGCAGCTAGGCACCATCGAACAAGTTCTTGATAAAGATATCCGTCCCTATATCGCCCTCGATGCGGGCGGCGTTGAAGTTCTCAACCTCCTTGAAGGGCGGGAAGTGATCATCGCCTACCAAGGAAGTTGCACCTCTTGCTATTCCTCAACGGGCGCCACCCTCTCCTACATCCAGCAAGTCCTCCGGGCCAAAATCCACCCCTCCCTCACCGTCACCCCCAACCTCTAGAAGTCAAACAATTTCGCCGGATGAGAGAAGAGTCGAAACTCCTTCGTATTCCACCTGTAGCCCTCCTGAAGAGTCAGATCCAAGATAAGTGTAAGTCTTGCCTTGAAGAGTGAGCTGGTCACCTGGTTGATGGATGAGAAGGGAATTCCAAAGGGGGAAAAAGGGGAGGAAGCCTTTGTCAAGCCACAGACTAAAGGCTGTGTCAAAAGAGGTGATAACAAGTTCGCGGAGAAATTTGAGATCGACTGCTTGATCGAGGATTTGATCAATCGAGGTTGTAGGTCGGTCAAGAGTTGGGTGTGAACCCACATTAAGCCCAAGACCAAGAAGGAGAAAATAATTTTTTTCGAAAAGACCTTCTCCAAGAATGCCTCCCACCTTGGCTCTAAAGTGCAGAAGATCATTCGGCCATTTAAGTTGGAGATTAAATTTATTGGCTGTGACTGCAGCTAAAACTAAAGAAAGAGTCGAGCTTTCTTTTATTTTATCTTGTGGGATTTGTAAAATGAAAGTTAGATAGAGATTCCCTTTTGGCGATTCCCATGTTTTGATTCCCCTACCTTTTCCCGACTTCTGTCCTTCAGCAGAGACAACCCCTTTTGTTACCCCTTTTTTAATTAACCGCTTAGCCTCTTCTTGCGTTGAGTCAACTAAACCACACTCAAATACTTCCATCATTCGTTTATTGACTCGAAACTAACCAATTTGCATGATGCTACAAACCATAACAAGGTCAATCATCATCCGAAAGACTGATTGTAGGATTGCCTTTATTCCAATTTGCAGGCCTATCTAAGGCGGACTTTGGAAGAAAAGTAGAAGGTTTCATACCAAGCCCAATTATTTGAATAAATCGGAATAAGTTCCTGTTCTTTCAAAAATAATTTCAGTTTTAGTTTTTTTGTAGACGAGGAGCCAATCTGGTTCAATGTGACATTCCCATCGATCTTTGAAGTTCCCTGTCAGCTTATGATTGCGAAATTTCGCTTCTAAAGATTCTTCTTTAGACAACTTCTTAATGACCTGACCTAACTTCTCGACATCCTTTCCTCTTTTTTTTGCTAATTCCACTTCTTTTTCAAACTTCTTAGTTGTGGAAATTTTTAGCATTATTTGAGTCCGAGCTTGTCAATCAGACCATCAGCATCTTTGTATTTGACTAAGTTTTTACCTTCATCAGTCTCTTTGAACGTACGGACAGTCTCTTCATTAGGAATATTTTCGCTCAAAAGATTGTCTTTAAGGCAGTTAAGAATCAGATCTTTTAAAGAAAGACCGGAAAGAGCAGCAAGAGCCTTTAATCTCTTGTGGTCAACAGCAGGCAGCTCGAAAGTCAGCCTGGTATTGTGATCTTGATGATGAGCAGACATATACCCCCCCTTTCCTTCATTTTAACATTTTTATGTTTTTTTACAAATATGTGGAACTGCAAAAGAGCAACTGTAGTCAACTTTCAGAAAGATCTGAAGTTGGTTAGGATAGAGGGATGTTTGAGACGAAGAGATTGAGATGGATTGACTGGAAGTTGATCCCCATTTTATTGCTGCTGGCTGGGGTTAGCTTGGTGGTTATCTCTTCTTATAGCCAGGATTTTGGCAGCGAAGGGGGATTTTTAACACCCACCGTCAAGCAGCAGCTTGTTTGGTATGGCGTTGGTTTTTGCCTTTTTTTTGGGTTGGCCAGTTTCGATTACCGAAAGTTTCGAGAGTGGAGTCTTTTGATTTATGTCGGGACTTTAGTGACTTTGCTAGGGCTTTTTTTTGTTGACCCGATCCAGAATGTCCATCGCTGGTACCGATTGCCAGGAGTGGGGATCAGTTTGCAGCCATCCGAATATGCCAAATTGGCCATGGTTATTACCTTGAGCTGGTTTTTGGAGCGTAATCGGGAGACGGGACGAAGGCTTGGCACCGTGATGCTGGCCCTGTTAATTGTGCTTCTCCCCTTTGTTTTGATTTTAAAAGAGCCTGATCTAGGAACAAGCTTGGTATTGATCCCGATTGCTTTGGTGATGTTCTATTTTGGCGGCCTCCATCCATTTGTAGTGAAAGGAATGACCTTTTTGATTGGACTTGCCCTCATCTTTGTGGCCCTCAAATTTACCGGGGTGATCCCCCATGAGGGCCTAAGACCCTATGCTCAAAAATTTCTCAAAGAATATCAGTACGACCGGCTTGACCCTAATACCCATCACCAAAGGGCAGCGCAAACCGCCATTGCCATCGGCGGCTTGTTTGGAACTGGGGTGGGAAAGAGCGAGTTCACCGGAGGGGGCTGGTTGCCTATGCCTTATACCGATTCTGTCTTCCCTGCTTTTGGAGAAGAGGTGGGTCTCGTCGGTCTTTTGATCTTGCTTGGGCTTCTCTATTCTTTGGTCTTTTTAGCTTTTAGAACGGCAGCTCTGGCAAGAGATGCTTTTGGTCGCCTCCTGGCAGCGGGCATTGGCGTTTATCTCGCGATGCACATCCTCATCAACATCGGAATGATGATCGGTTTTCTGCCAATTACTGGGGTGCCTCTTATTTTGATCACTTATGGGGGCTCTTCCCTCTTGTCGACGATGGCGGCACTCGGTATTCTGCAAAGTATCTATGCGAGGAGATTTTCTTTTTAATGATTACCCTTCCTGCTCCCGGAATTTATCAAGGCGAAGGAGAGATTGAACAAGCTGAACTTGGGAGTCTCATCCCTTTTGTTCTGACTTGGGAATTTTTCCCACCCGAAGTTGATCTGCAAGAGGCGCTTCAGATCATCCACCTCAAAGGAGGAGATACACCTTTAGAAAATCGCCTCTTTTTTTATGAAAATGGGGAAATACTTCTCATCAATTCTATTCTTGGGGAGGCAAAAGGGAAATGGATGAAGGGGGAGAAACACCTTTCGTGGGAGGTAAATGCGCCACCTTTGTTTGAAGGGTTTGAAGTCATTCGACTAGAGGGAGATGGTCTCTTCCATTTCCATGCCGAATATCTTTCTTCTCATTCCCGGAACGAGATCCGAGGTAAGTTCTCAGCAGCCTCTTCCCCGAGAAACACACCCTCTTGTTAAGAGAAAAAATAGACGGGGCTGGTACCGACGGGAAGGGATAGCATTGACTCGCCCTTTCCCCTTTGAAGCTTTTTGCCTAGACAATGGGGTCTACCTCACGATTACAATAGCGGTATAATCCATAAATACCCATTTTCAAATTAATTTTTCAACATGAAGCGCATCTCTCTCATCGGATCTACGGGTTCTATAGGAACATCGACTCTCAAGATCGTCGAAAATCACCCCGAAGCGTTTCAAATTGAGACACTTGTAACGTACAAAAACTCTGAAACTTTGATCGCTCAGGCGAAATTATTTAGACCTAAGGCGGTTGGGATCGTCCAAGGGGATGAGAAGGTCTTAAAACAGGCACTTCCTGGGATCGATGTCCGAGTAGGGGAAGAGGGGATCCTCTCCTTGATCGCCGATTACCCGGCTGATCGTTTAGTTAATGCCTTTACGGGGACCTACGGCCTCAAGCCAACCATTGCTGCAGTGAGAAAAGGGATGTCGATTGCCCTCGCCAATAAAGAATCAGTTGTCTCGGGTGGAAACTGGTTAATGGAAGAGGTCAAAAAATATGGGGCCGAAATCATCCCGGTCGATAGTGAACATAGTGCCCTTTTTCAGTGCTTGCAGGCGGGCAAATTTTCTGAAGTCAGAAGGATGATCTTAACCGCTTCAGGCGGCCCATTTTTGCATAAAGAACTCTCAGAACTTCAACATGTGACTCCGATTGAGGCTTTAGCTCATCCAAATTGGCGAATGGGGAATAAAGTGACCCTGGATTGTTCCAATTTGATGAACAAAGGACTCGAGATGATCGAAGCTCACTATCTTTTTGGGATTCCCCCCGAAAAAATCGAAGTTGTCATCCACCCTCAGTCGGTGATCCATAGCATGGTCGAGTATGTCGACCACTCGATCATTGCTCAAATGGGGTATCCCGATATGACCACCCCGATCCAATACGCCCTCTCTTACCCCGACCGGATTTTTGGGATTAAACAGCCATTTGATTTTTACAACTCTGTTAAATTATCATTTTATTTACCAGACTTAGTAAAATTCAGACCTTTAAAGCTCGCCTATGATGCTTTAAAAGCTGGCCCAAGTTATCCGCCGTTTTTAAACAAGGCAGATGAGGTGTTGGCAGAGAAGTTTCTCAGGGGAGAAATCTCTTGGCTGATGATTGGTGAGGGGTTGGAAAGAGCCATCGATCGGCACCAACCGACAAAAATTGATAGCTTTGATACGATTTTACAAATTGAAGAAGAAGCTGTTCGAGAAGTAGAGAAATTGTTCTCTGCGATAGAGGTTTAATGTTAGGTATTATTTTAGCCATTTTGGGACTTGGGTTCCTCATCTTTATTCACGAACTCGGCCATTATTGGATGGCTCGTCGAGTTGGGATGCGGGTAGAGGTGTTTAGCATTGGATTCGGAACTCCCATCGTTTCCTGGGTGCGTCCTAACGGGGAAAAATGGCAAATTTGCTGGCTCCCATTTGGCGGCTACGTCAAGATCAAAGGGATGGAACGGGAAACAGGTCAAGACCCCTACACTGTTAAAGATGGTTTCTTTGGCAAAACACCCTGGCAGCGACTCAAAGTCGCTTTTATGGGCCCTTTCGTTAACCTGGTTTTTGCTCTAGCTGTCTTTGTTCTCCTCTTTTTGATTGGCGGGAGAGAGCAACCCTTTTCAAGCCTTACCCCCATGGTGGGTGCGGTTGATCCCCAATCTCCTCTTTATCAAGAGGGTCTTCGTCCCGGTGATGAAATTTTGGCCTATAATGGCCAACCTGTAAAAGGATTTAAGTCTCACATCCTGACACCGATGACTGCCGAAGGGGAGACTAAAGTCACCCTCAAGTTGCACAATTGGGAAAAAGGGACCTCAGAAGAAAAAACTGTCTCCATTCTCCCCTATAAAAAAGAGACGGCAGATGGCGATAAGATCGAAACCTTCGGAATTCTCACCACCGGTAGCTTTCTGACATTTAACCCGCATGGCAACATCGCGATCCCCCCTAAGGCCCCGATGGCTGGATCGGGCATTGAGCCGGGCGACATGGTGGTTTGGTATGATGGCACACCTATTTTTTCTCAGCCTCAACTGACCTCTTTAGTCCAAGATGGGAAATCCCTTTTTGTGATCCAAAGGGGCGAGGAAAAACTTTTAAGAAGAGTTCCTCGTGTTCCTCTCTCCTCGTTAAAGTTAGATAGTTTTGCTAAAGAAGAGCTCCGTGACTGGGCTTACGATGCCGATCTGCAAAGCGCTAAAGATCCTCTGCTGTTTATCCCTTACAATTTGACATCGGATGGGGTGATCGACGATCGTTTCCGCTTTATCGATAAAGAAGATGAGCTCAAATCGTTCCCCGAGTGGCTCGCAAGTGACGTCGAGAGAAAACTTGAGCCAGGGGACAGAATTATCTCTGTCGACGGAAAGCCGGTTTCTAGCGCACCTGACATCTTAAAAAGTCTTCAAAGCCGTGATGCTCACCTTATTGTCTACCGTGAACCTCAGGCGAATGCTATCCTTCCTCTAGGCGAAACAGAACAGCTTTTTGAGAAAATACATGATGAGCGGCAAATGGCTCCTCTGATTGCTTCTCTTTCTAATGCAGCGCTCCCTAAAAAGGCCCCTCCCTTTGTGATGTTAAAAGGGATCTCGCCCAAACCTCTTTCAGAATGGTCAGGAGAGGAGTCCAAAGATCACCGCCTTTACCTAGGTCTTGTGGGCATTGCGGACCGTTCCGTCAAATATAATCCCGGGCCTATCGCTCAGTTCGTCGATGGGCTTACAGAAATTGGCTCAACCCTTGGTGGTTTGATCTTTGGCAATATCAATCCAAAGTTCATTTCGGGTCCTGTTGGCATTGTCCATATTATCTCTAGCTCATGGAGCACCGGCTTTAAAAACGCCCTCTACTGGCTGGCGATCATTAGCTTGAATTTGGCCTTTATCAATTTGCTTCCTCTCCCTGTTTTGGATGGAGGGACGATCACTCTATCAGCCATTGAAATGGCAACCGGAAAGCCCTTTTCGCTTAAGTTTATCGATAAACTGGTCTTCCCTTTTGCCATCCTCCTCATAGGGCTGCTCCTCTTCTTCACCTACCACGATGTGGTACGCCTCTTTGGCGGATGGATGGGGCTATGAACCTAGAGCAGAGAATAAAAGAAGAAGAGGCCCGCTTCGAAGAGCTTAACCAAGCCTTCGAAGCCCTCCTCAAAGAGGTTGACCTTTCACGCGAACAGCTTCGTACTTTTGTGAATGACAAAGCTCAATTCACAGAAACTGACTGGGAGCAAATGGAAACTCTCCGCCTGGAACTCGAAACCCGCTTAGAAAACCGGCTGGCTAAAATCCCAAAAACTTCTGCCATCAAGTCCCGCTCCTCCCTCGCCTCCATCCAGCGCAACTGGATCCCCGTCCGCTAAAAGCAGCAAAAGTGACAAAATTGTCGCTTATTGCGAATTGCAAAAAATAGAAAACTTCCAATTAGCTGAACAATGTCTTAGAACGGGGTTTACCTCTTTTCAGTCTTATCTTAGGGCAAAAAAAAGCCCAACCCCCGAAAGGGATGGGCATAGAACACTCTTTTTTATGAAATTTACCGTGTAGGGCAAGGGGATGAGGTCCCGGAAGCAGGAATTGGAGGGCAATAATTGTTGCCTATTGTTCCAGAAGGGCCATAAATATACTGTCCTAAAACTTGCATATCGTAAGGAGCAGCACCTGATGGATATCCAGACCCATCATTTTCAGTTAAATAGGGTCCCGATCCCGGACCAGAGGCGCCATAGGTTAGCAATGACTGATTGGTATCTATTGTGTGATTACGAGAAAGGTTGCTAGGATAAATGTCTACGTCAGATATATTGATGAAATTTTCACCACTAAATGAAACTGCGCCTGCAATAACTAAATAGCCATAAGAGTAGGCCCCAAAAGCAGGAGTTGGCACTACAAGGCGTTGTTGCATAAGTCCCTCTAGGCAGTTGTGAAGGCAGAGAAAAGAGCGGAAGTATGTTGAGGGAAATAAAAAGTTGAGGCAACCTCAGCAGG